>JACKFF010000017.1 GCA_020632595.1 Nitrospiraceae bacterium
TACTAATGTGTTTTGGCGGAATGCGAGTAGCGGTGAAGTCGCTGTTTGGCGGATGAATGGGCTGACTATTACATCGGTAGGTTTTCCTGGAAGTACTTCCACGGAATGGAAGATTAAGCAGGTGGGAGATATCAATGGTGATGGTGAAGGAGACATCCTTTGGCAGAACACCATAAGTGGAGTAGTGGGTATTTGGCTTATGAAGGAGGGAGCAATACAATCGTTCGGTTTTCTGGGTGGTGTTTCAGCCGAATGGGTGGTTAAGGGGGTCGGCGATATCAATGGGGATGGCAAAGCGGATGTGATCTGGCGCAATCCTGATAGTGGAATGGTGACTGTATGGTTTATGGATGGGTTGTCGATTCACTCAGTCGGCCTCCTTGGAGGTACTCCAAAAGTGTGGGAAATACAGCAAGTGGGTGATATCAATGCCGATGGGAGGGCAGACCTGGTTTGGCAGAATCGGACGAATGGCACAGTGGCGGTCTGGTTAATGAATGGACTGACCATTACCTCGGTAGGTTTTCCCGCAAGCACTTCGCTGGATTGGGAGATTCAATTACTTGGAGATGTAAATGGGGACAGTAAAGTGGATGTGATCTGGCGCAATAAAAAAACTGGAATGGTGTCGGTGTGGCTGATGAACGGGGCGACGACACCCTTGGCAGGTTTTATAGGAGGCATACCCCTCGAATGGGAAATTAGGCAGGTGAGTGATGCGGATGGAGATGGTAGGGGAGATGTTATCTTGCAAAATCGGACGAATGGCAAAGTGGCGGTGTGGCTGATGGATGGTTTGAAAATCGGTTCGGTGGGTTTTCCTGGCAGTACCCCGGTGAACTGGGAAATTCAAAAATAAAATGGGTGATTACAACATCACCAGTCTGGTCAGATTTCAAGTGATTGGTCGGGGTTACATGCAGGGGTGAACGATGACAAATCAGATACAAGGAAAGCTAGGGTGGGGAGGCCATTTCTTCATGGTATTTGGCGGAGTACTCCTGGGTATCACTCTATGCGGCCTGCCGGATATGGCGTTGTCCTCTGATCGGCAGATTCCGCTTCATCTCGATTCCGGACGAGTGACGGGTCAGTTGCACCAGGTAACTCTTCGCACAGTCCTTGGTCAGTTGCATAAAGAATTGGGACTAGATTATGTGGCACCGGATGCAGAATTGGAGAAAGTCATTTCGGTTAGGTTACAGAAAGAGCCTTTGCACAGGGCACTCTCGAAGATCCTGGTTCAGTGGGACTATGCCTTTACATTGAATGCGGCTGGGAATATCACCACGCTTCATGTGATGCCTAAAGTGGCACCAGAAGTGTCCCTATCGGATAAGAATGCTAAAGTCTGGGGACCGGGATCTTCCGGGCAGAAGACCAGTGCACTCCCAAAAAACGGGTTAGCAGGCCATGGGTTAGATCTGGAGCGTGAAAATCAGGTGAATAGGACTATGTCCAGACCTGAACGGCAATCTCATGGAGAAAAAAGGTCCGGTGGACAGGTGTTTGCCATAAGGAATGTTCCCATGGAGATTCGTCCAGCTGCACCTGGTGCTTCCATGCCAATTTCCCCACCCAGTAGTAGGGACATGCCGATAACTTCGGGAGGAAGTCGTGGGCGCGTGATGAAAATTATTCCTCCGACTGCGTATCCTCCTATGAGCATTCAACCCGTGCCGAAGCATATGCAACAAGAAATGCTTCTTCCCCTGAACCCATAAAATCATACGCTCTCCCCACTGTCCTGCCACGTATTGGCAGGACAGGCCCCTCTGAATTTATGAGAAAAAAAGGCAGAACTATTATGCAAGAGTATTAGCAGTGAATTCGGTATATTCAGGAAGTATTTTATACTGATTAAAGCGGACCCCACCTCCTTGCAAATTCGTATGGCTCGCAGCAGAGGCTGCTTTCTGTTCCTACCATCCCGATGTTCTGAACTTGAATATGTGGTCGCGTTGCTCTGGGCCTACTCCATTTTCCCCTGGGCCTGCTCACCTCCTCATCGGTATCCTCAGCTTTTCCCATTTGGAGTAGTTCTGCTGAACGTGGCATTTTGAACACTCCATCTTTTGATCCTGGGTTGGTATTAAAATACGTTGGGCTTATGCCCCTGGCAAGTCATGGGGAAATCTGTTTATGAGGAAAGAGGGAGACTTTGAGTACTCAGGGAATGATGCTCACGAGCAACATGGCAGAAGTCTGGCCGGATTGGGTTGGAGAAGAAGAGGTATGCATTTGCTGGTTGTGTGCGATTTTGAGGCTGAGGGTTTGTTGTCGATGGTTCAGATGTAAGTAGTCACGGACGTCTTTTTTGAATAACAGTGAAATGTCATAAATTTGAGGATTGGCCGGAGTATTAGTGCGTTGATTGAGAACATATTGTCCGAGAACGGAAACATGCAAGGAGTCATCCATAGCAAGATAGGAGTACCCAAGCTTAGCCGCAAGTGTGTCAGTACGAAGGGCATCAAATCGATTCAGATCCCGGGCGAATTCGACTCCCGGATTGAGCGTCGAAGTTGTAGAAACTCTCAAATTTGAACCAAGCTTGGCAAAGAATCGATCGTTTACCATAGTCCCGCGGGATTTGACTCGTCGAGTAAATCCCCACTGGGGCGCGAGATCTACCGGCTCTAATAAATTTAAAGTTCCCCTCATCTTGGTTCCGATTTCTTCCTCTGATGCATTCTCTACAAAATCACTTTGAGACGTTTTATAGTATGAAGACCAATCGCCTTTGCCCGCTCCGTATAGGAACGATAGATTCGCCGAGACGGATTCTGTGGTAATGGCATTGGAGAGAGGTCCTTCGGGTCGGGTGAAGATGTCTGTCTGTTGCCTGGCATATCCAAGGGATAGGCTGGGCCAATTGGGAGCGGCCAAGAGCAATGAAAATTTTTGCTGGGTAGCGATGGTCTGGGCACGGGCCAGATCTCCCTCCACATTACTGGTGAATCGGCTGAGTTCAATCTTGGGAGTGAGCATGGGAAGACTCCATTCCCACATCAGTTTTCCCCCTATCCGGTCATTGGGTGTGGTAAATGAAGTGTTCCCGGTTTCTTGCCCGGAGAAGCCATACTGAGCATGATACTTCATGCTGGCCGTGGTCCCCTTAATGACGATTTGAGCTCCCATGCGGTTGGTAAAGGGTGTGGCGGAGTTGTCCGTTACCAATGGGTCCCGATACACCATCTGGATTCCAGCTTGCAAAGCTTCCTGAAAAAGAGAAATGTCATTTGACGCTTCGTATAATCTGCTACCGCCTTGGTTCACCAGGGAAGGCATATCACGAGCGCCCTGAAGGTTGAACGGTTCACGTTTTTGGGTAAAGTTGAAACGAGTGAGAGCATATTCATCCTTGGGTTCAGTGCAGAGCGTGCTTGTTGAAAAGAACGGGGAGGAACGTCCTGAAGAGGAATAGATTAGAGAACCACATGCATTGGACGATGTGTCGGTTCGCAGGCCTAGCCGATCAACAAGCGGGATCGCATCCGCAGAAAAGGCGAGGCTGCCCACGAATGGGAGAAGTAAACATCCCAGAACCAACCAGAGAACAGTCCGCACCATCACCTGCCCCCTTCCTCATGATTTTTTCTCCTATTCCTTATCGGTAAGCAACACAGATGCCGTAGTGTAAAAAGGGCAAAAATTTCCTCTCTAATGGTTGAGTTGTGTCAAAAGAAAAGGAAAGGAATTGATCTCATTGCCAGTATTATTGAGGATTTCGACAATTCGGAAACTGGAAAATTATTCCTATCCGCAGAAAAACGTAGGGGAGCCTGGGGGCTTCCAGACACAGGTTCCCTGTGGTTTTATAGCCACAAAAAACTGGGGTGAAAAAGGGGCGATATGAAGTGGAAGTAGATAGGGGGCCAATCCCAAAATCGGTGAACCAATCGTCCTGATTGGCAAATCTTTAAAAAATCAAAAATCTGTATCCAAAAGTCACAAAAGATGCCCAAAACGATATAAATGACGTCTATGGCCACAAATTTTTCACTGAAGAATCTGTGCAGTCGGCATTTCAAAAGCCAATGGATTTGTATAAGCCTAAAGGGCAGAACATTCGATAGAGTCAGTTTTATGCCGTCGTTTGGACGAGAATTTAAGGGATTGGAAGTATAGGATACAACTTGGCATCAGAGATGTGGTTAGCCTATAGGTGTTCTTATGCGTGAACGAACGCTGCACGTTCAAAATGTCATGACGCCAAAAATGGATTTGGAGAAGGGAATAGTGGATCCTCATGGTTGCTACTTTTCATCTCAGCAAGTTTGGGCTTTTGGTCAGAATTTTGGGCATTATGAAACGTCTTGAAATTCCACAAGAATCAGGTCCCGTAATGATATTCAGTTTCTTAAGACTAAGGAGTATGCTTATCTTCATGGGAAGATATATATGTATATTTAACTCATCAACATCCATGAGTTCTTAAAGGAAAGGGTGTTAAAATGGAGGCATTGATGAACCGAAATCCGTATTTTTTATTCAGCGTAGGATTGGCGGTACTGTCGATAGGGGGAATGGCGGCCTTGCCTCAAGGAACTCTTGCAGCAGAAAAGACTCAATATGCCAAAGCCACATTTGCCGGAGGCTGCTTTTGGTGTATGGAAGAGGTGTATGAAAAAGTTGATGGGGTGGTATCTGTCGTCTCCGGGTATACGGGAGGACACCTGGCCAATCCAACATATGAACAAGTGTCGGCCGGAGGAACTGGGCATGCTGAAGCCGTTGAAGTGACTTACGATCCCACCAAGGTCACGTATCAACGTCTGTTGGAGGTGTTTTGGCATAATGTTGATCCTACGACGCCGAATGCCCAATTCTGTGATCATGGCAATCAATATCGAACGGCGATCTTCTACCATGACGAAAAACAAAAAATGTTAATCGACGAATCCAAGCAGGCAGTGGAGAATTCCAAATCATTTCCGCAACCAATCGTGACTGAGATTATTCCGTTTTCGGTTTTCTTCTCTGCCGAAGACTATCATCAGGATTTTTATAAAAAGAATCCCGTCCGGTACAAATTTTATAAATGGAATTGTGGACGTTCGCAGCGCTTGGAAGAGTTATGGGGAAAACCTTAATCCTTCTATAGGACCTACCACCCCTTTCTGGCATTTACTTTCTCGTGGTGGCTTTGTAGCGGTGGTCGGCTTCTTCTTGTTCTCCTGACCTTTCACAGCCGGCACATACCGTGTGAGCTTATCTGACATGATGCACGGTGCTGGAATCGGGCGATTTCTTTTTTCTTCCGCCTGCTCACGGGCTATAGGGGAGCAGGATGGGGCAGCCAGCGCCCCTTTTTTGATGGTTCTATTCTATAATGGAATTCTATGCCGAGGCACTGCAGCAAGTCTAAGAGTCCAATCTATTCCTGGTACCTATACTAGTGAGGTGTGCGAACAATTTTCGAAAATTTTGGCCCAATCTTTCCTGTCCGGAAAAAAGACAATCGTCGTGTTTATTCATTTAGCGTCCCTTCAGTAATGGTATTGCCCACAAGAATGAGCACTGCCCCATAACTGCATGAGCCTCTCTAGTGCCTTTTGGCTATTGGTTCGCGATTCTTTTAACTCCGTCATTAACAATTGACTGCATTATAACCGGCATCTTCAGTTGTAGTCTGATATATTCCTTCCACTGGATGAAGCCCAGATTGAAGGACTCCTGCCTTAACAACGGAAGTATGAAAGACTTTCTCAGTAGCCCGGAATGGAAAAAGGTAATTTTCTCTTTGTGTATGGGCCGGGTGATGTGTGTGTGGAGATTGCTGGGAGTGGTGCTCGTTCTTTCTATTTGGGGTTGTCAGATGCGAGAGGTGCAACCAACATTTAAGGATGAATGTGGGATTCTTCGTTCCAACGTTGATTGGTCCAATCGGATTAAGGTGTTGAATCTCTTAAGCCTGGCCTTTTCCCAAAAATGCGATGCCGCAGTCATTGAGTATACGGAACAAGCGCAAGCTGGATTTCGCGATAAGACTTTTTCTTTTTCTCGTGAAATGGCCGGAGTCTTTTTATCTGATGGGGTGCTTACGGATTATGTGTTGGAATCGTATGAGCGGGCATATTTAAGCGTTTTGCTTGCCGCGAGTTATCTGAGGACCGGACATGCCGAGGATGCAAAAGTGGAATTACGGCGGTTGGACCATGAACTATTCGCCCCTTTGTATAATTTTGGTGAAGACCCTGTCAATCTTGTGCTTTCCGCCGTGCTCTGGGAAGTCCTTGGTGAACCCGGAGATGCCAGAACCGATTGGTTCAGGCTGGCGGAGCCCACCAGTTCTTTTCTTCTGCATGTGCCTCCCGCTCTTCAATCGTTTGCTCAAAAGCAGGTGATCAGGCTGGATCAGGGTGCTCGTCCTACGTCCCGGTGGGTAGCCTATGGGGTGGGTCGTTTTCCTGAGGTCGATTGGGATTTTAAATTGTTTGGCGCCCCCAATGGATACTTTGTGATTCATCCCAAGCCACCTTTTCAGGAGTTATGTGTTTCTGAAACGGGCCTGCGTCTTTCAACGGAAAGTTGGTTTGCGAAAATCGCACACAGGCATGATCATGCATACCATCCCCTTTTGAACATTCAAAGTTGGATTCGTTTACCTGTCGGCGTGGTTTATGGATTAGTGCCGTTTTCTCTTGGAGTCGGGGTAGTTGTTGGTGGATGTGCAGGGGCAGCGTCACTTGGAGGAAGAGGCAGCGGTGATTTGTGTGCCTTGTCCATTCTGGGTGGCACGCAGCTAATGCAAGTTGCTCCCACAGTGTTTCAGAATACCGTACGGCCGGATTTACGTCATTGGGAACTGCTCCCTGCAGCGATTATTGTTACTCAGGAGTCTGATGTGGGCTCTGAGCCCTGTGATAGTCATCAGGCTCCGTTGCACCATTTGGTGACTCGTGCTTCTGTCCCGCCTTTAAGCTCCTAGAATTAGGTAGTTTCTTCATAACCATTTTTCTCCGACGGGAGATCGCCTCCTTCCGGGTTAGTGGTTCATGCCGGTTCAAATAAAATGGATTAGGGTGATATTTCTCTAATGGGTCATAGGGCTTACGGAAACGTTGCGGGTCAATGGTCTAAAGGGATATCGCTACCGAATGAAATAGTTTCTAAGGATTTTATCCATTTAGATACAAGGTGTATCGAAAAAGGAGATTGAGGGAATAGACAAGGATAAGTTGACAGATCGACAAAAAAGAATACGCGTTGAATGTTACCTAGGTTTTTTCTTCACCCCCTGTGTATGTCATACTGCATTATCTTGGGAATAGGTCTTGCTTTATGAAAGGAATACCTTATGACATACACACCACTGGAAGATGCTCGACTGTTTCCTTTAAGGCCAACCGGGTTAATTGGGTCTCTCCGACTTGGCCTGACCTTGTTGGCAATGGGGGTCATGATGATGGGGGCCAGCAAGGGGTGTGCAGATGCCAAGCCTCCGGAAACCCTCGCTCCGGCTCCACAAAGTATTGCGGTTTATGCTCTTTCGCGTGGGAAAGGCGTGCCTGATCAGGCCATCGAGATCCTAGCCCATTCTCGCACCCTTCTTAAGTCTGCCCAGGAACGTGGGGAGGTTCGACGGATAGTGGAGCAACGTATTGGAATAGAAGGGGAGACCAGGCTCTGCGCGGAATTTTCTGATGTGGAATCGGCTCATTCAATAATCGAGCAGATTCAGCAACTTGGCGAGGGGGTGGATTTGATCAATGTAAAAGTTGAGCCCTGTCCTCCATGATCAACTTCTCTTCTCCACGAATCTTTTTTGGGGTAGCCGGTATTTATTGGTTTCCCTGGTGCTCTTCTTGATCAGCAGGGAGGCTCATCATTACTTTCAAAGGAGTGGAATTATGAAAAATTGTCGATTTTTTCTCAATCAGACATTGACGGTGATAGGAATGGTTGTTGGATTGACCGCCTGTTCCCAACTTCATTCATCTCCTCCGCCAGCTGTTGACAGTGGGCCAAAAATTTCTCCGGACCAGGGCAGGCAAATTTTGGCGGATAACGCAAAACAGAAGCGGGACGAGTGGAAAACCAAAACCTTTGAGGAGTTTAAAGCCCAAACCTATAAGGAACCCTTTGAAGGTGGGAAATATATTGTGAACGGTGATACTCCCATTCTCAATGAAAAACTCCTACAGGAATTTTTTGAAACCCGAATAAAGGAGTCGACCAGCTCTCGCGAAGGGGTTCGAACGAAATTAACCGTTCATCAAGTCAATGGTCAGGACGCAGTGTGGAATTCTCTAGAAAAACGGCAACTGACCTACTGCGTGAGTAAAACATTTGGCGCAAACTATGAAAAAATGAAGTCCGACATGGAGGCGGCCGGAAATGCGTGGGAGGCGGTGGCTGCTGTTGATTTCATTTATGTGGGGGGAGAGGATGATGCTTGTACGGCGTCCAACCCGAATGTGGTTTTTGATGTACGGCCGGTCAACGTGAATGGCCAATATCTGGCTCGAGCCTTTTTCCCGAATGAACAGCGGTCTTCCCGAAATGTCTTGGTGGATAACAGTTCTTTTCAATTGGATCCAAATGGCAAGCTATCGTTACAGGGGATATTGCGACATGAATTAGGTCATACGATTGGATTCCGGCATGAACATACCCGCCCGGATTCGGGTACGTGTTTCGAAGATAGTAATTGGCGGCCGTTAACCAGTTACGATGCCTTCTCGGTCATGCATTATCCGCAATGTAACGGTAAAGGGGATTGGACCCTGACTCTAACCAACATCGATAAAAATGGGGCAGCGTGTTTGTATGGCCCTGCGCAGGGATTCACCATTGATACCTCAATTTGTCAGGGACCTGATGAACCGCCGGGACCCATAGCCTGCGGACCCAAAACGGAAACTTTTGTCGGGCAAAGTGTGGCCAAGAATGCGGAGCAAACCTATGGCCCCTTTATGGTGGTTCCAGGAACATTAGTGGAAGTGGTTATGCATGGAGAAGCTAATTCCGGTGATCCCGATCTCTATGTTCGGTTCAACCAGGATCCGACAACGACTGCCTATGATTGCCGTCCTTATCTCTCGGGTGCGGAAGAAAAGTGCGTCCTGGATGTGCCAACCAATGGGACTGCGGTCCATGTTAAAGTTCGGGGATATTCTAACGCGCATTTCAATCTGACCGTGACTCATACTCCTACACATTAATAGCTCAGCACATCTGATCAGGGCAGAGAGGATTTAGCCTCCCTGCCCTGATCCAGTTGAAAGGCTGGAGTGAGGACAGGTCACTGAGAAGTTGTTGATGAGAGATTAACGGTGTTAGGGTGAGGATTGAGCGCAGCGGAAGCCGATGTTCGCGGAACGTTCTTCTGGAATGGCCCCTCCACGGGTCGCTGCCCGCAACATGACCGGCCGACTTTTCCATGATCCCCCACGTACAACCTTATAGCGTCCCGATTTGGGACCAGGCGGATTCCTTGGTGGCATGATGGGGTAATAATCCGGTCCCAGCCAATCATTAACCCATTCCGCGATATTACCGGCCAGATGCAATATTTTATAAATACTTTGGCCATCCTCGAAACTATCTACCGTGGCAACCAGGGGAATTTCATGGACGTGGTATTGTCCGAAAACGGCTAAGTCCTCTGTCGGGTCCATTTCCCCCCACGGAAAGATGCGGCCAGACTCCCCTCTTGCCGCTTTCTCCCATTCGGCTTCCGATGGCAGTCTCTTGTTATGATATTCGCAAAATGTTTTGGCTTCTTCCCAAGTGATGTACAGGGCTGGCCAGGTAGCGAGTGCCTGATCAGGGATGAAATGCACACTAATGAGATGCCAAATGAGTCCCCGTAGTTCCTGAGAGACCGGCCTGTTGGTTGTAAGCAGAAATGCCAGGTATTCGCTTAAAGTGCCTTCATAGCGATCCATGAGAAATCTATCCACCCAAATATGGCGTTGAGGAAATTCCGTGTCGTCATAATGCATTTCAAGACTATGCCGAAGGTCGTCTCGACGATTGGTCCCCATCAAAAATACTCCTTCGGGAATGGCAACTTGTGGGGAGGGTTTGGCCAAGCTGGCGATATGGGCGATATGCTCATCAACTTCGTCGGGAGGTGGGTGAGTCTCTCCGATTGCCAAAAAGGAAAATCCCAGGAGAAACCCTAGGGAAAGGAAGGCAGTCAGCAAACGATAATGTGAGAGTCGAACAGCTGTGAGCGGCAGGAAGAATATGTGAAGCATGTTCTCTAGTTGTGTATGGGAAGTCAAACGAGGGCAGTCTACGTGAAGGGCACATTGGGAGCAAGCCGGAAATAGCCGGAGAGGCAACATGATAATAAAGCCTGGTCGATGATAAGATTCATAAATCGCCCCGTAAGGGGATTAAAGTAATCTGAAATTCTGCCTATGGTCACAACATATACCCGTGCGAAGTAAATCAGGTTGGCGCAGGGCATGCGTTATACGGGAATGCCAGGAATCGTAAGGCGAGGGGTGAAGACATGCACAGATGCCTGATCCACAGTATCCATGCGCATTTTGATGGCTTGGTAATATTGCGGGAGGCGCAGGTTTCAAGGCTCCTAACAAAAATGTATATCAGGGCTGATATGAAAAGGAGATTCCTGAAAGCGCGGGTGCTACGGTGGTTTTGAAATGTGCCTGCCTGATCTTTGTTGAATTTTGAAAATGAGGTTTTTGTATTTAACCCGTATTGCGTCCATCACCTGAGTATACCCTAGCCGGTAGGGATTGTGGCGCGTCTGTTTTCTTTTAAAGGGTCAAAGTTGGAGTTGGGTTTGTCATGGGCTTGTAAGAGAACAAATGACGGATCGGTCCAGGGCCCCAGACGGCATTAATATTTTCAATTCATCAGGGAAAGTTTGTACCCTGCAAAACCCGGAAAGTCCTGTGGGCTTAGCCTATTAGGACAAATTACTGATTTTCACGGACGAGTTTTTGGCGAGGATGTCTGAGCGTTGAAAGCACAGGCTGACCATTATGGTATTTGCGAGAGGAAGATGAATGCCGATATTTTTCATTCTGCTTTGCGCTTGGGCCGGCATGTCTGGTTAAAAATGTTCTGTGGCCTACTAATGGTAGGCACTCTATCCGCATGTATAGGAGACAGGTATCAGCAGCAGGCGAATATCATTAAAGGCCATGTGGAAATGTTCTATGGTCATTTACAATCACATCAAGTTGAGCAAGCCATATTTGAAAATGAACAGATCGAGGTACTTGCGCTAAGAAGTGAAGAGCGCCTGCTCCGTCGTGTAGGCCAGATGAGGCAGGGTGAGAAAACGCAGGAATGGAAAATTATTAAAACGGCCAAAGAAACGGCTGCGGAGAATTGGTTAGCTTTGGCTCGTTATTTTACGGAAACCCAACAGTACAACAAAGCTCTGAACATCTATCGACGGATTATTGAAACCTACCAAGGTTTGGCCAACCAATTGTATGTCGATCGTGCGAAAAGGGGCTTGCGGGACGTGGAAGCCATCCTGCATCCCGGAGCTCTGCCTGTAGCTCCTGAAAGGTAGTCTTAACGGCACTGAGTGTTCTTTTTAGTTTTCTTTTCTATGGACGGGAATATCAATTTTCCCAGCTTTAGGGGAAGAATAGAAAATTTTCTCTGAAATTTACCTATTCCAAGTTTTTATGAAGTCTAAGAATAAGGTGGATGGTTCCGAGAGGGCACAGGAGAGTGTCGGTTTATTGTGCATAAAAACTTTCTCCTTCCAGCGGTGGGCACCAGGCCTTTACCATTTGAACCTTCTGAATTGTGCAGGGGGAAAAACTGGTGCAATATATTTGAGGCGCGACAGCTGTCATGTGTGATCCCACTATAGATTCAGACGCAATCCCCTCCGGCCATGGAGCAATGCCAAAAGCCCACTCGCCATCCGGACTTTTCGTGTCTTCATAAAACACATTAAAGCCAATGTATCCTCTCCCGGATGTTGTGCAATAATCATTGTAGGGTGGTATGTGGATATCAACATGAAAAATATACCCGTCTTCCACCCAGGAGTCCCCAAACTCGATAGGTAGTTCATCCGCCAAGGCTGAGGGTAGCAGCCTCAAGGAACAAAAGATGGCCAGAAAAAGGCCGCAACTCAGGGTTAAATACTTCAACGATGCTAAGGCTTTCCTGTAAACAAAATGAAAGGATGATAAGGCGCGTCTATTCATTTGGATATCCCCTCAAGGTTGTATTCATGAATTGAACAAACATTTTCTATTCATCTGACCCATGCCGTGTTTGTCAGTTTTCCCTACTATACCGCTCATTTTTCGGATACCGTCAATACAGCAAAGGAGGGGAAAGGGTCGGAAGCTTTTTTTTAAAATACAAGTGAGAGAGAAAAAATAAATAGTGGAGGGATGTAATTTAGGAAGGTGGATCAGGTCAGATCCCAATCGAAAAGAGATTCGGATTTTCTCCAAAATGTTGCAAAGCTTTTGCGGTGACTTGTCGGCCTCGGGCTGTTCGGTCCAGATATCCAGATTGAAGCAGAAAAGGTTCGTATACATCTTCTAGTGTGGATTTTTCTTCCTGGACTGCTGCGGCTAGGGCGTCGATGCCAACGGGTCCCCCCCGAAACTTTCTGATTATGGTCAAGAGTATTTTGCGGTCCATTTCATCAAATCCTGCCTGATCGACTCCTAACCATTGTAAGGCTTCCTGTGCGACCGATCTCGTGATCCGTCCTTGGGCTTTAACTTCTGCAAAGTCACGCACACGTTTGATTAACCTATTAGCAATTCGGGGAGTCCCGCGAGCCCGGCCGGCAATTTCTCCTGCTCCTTCATCCTCAATGCGGACTCCGAGTAATCTAGCAGAGCGGGAAATGATGACCTTCAAGTCTTCAGGCAGATAAAAATCCAATCGATAAACAAGCCCAAAGCGCTCTCGCAGCGGAGAGGTGAGGGAGCCTGCACGTGTCGTGGCCCCAATGAGCGTAAAAGGCGGGAGATCTAATTTCATGGTGCGCAAGGAAGAGCCCTGTCCAATCACTAAATCAATTTGGTAATCCTCCATGGCGGGATACAATACCTCTTCGGCTGCGGGGGGCAAACGGTGAATTTCATCGATAAATAGAACATCCCGTGGCTGAAGATTTGCCAAAATGGCGGCTAGGTCGCCCGCGTGGGTAAGTACCAGCCCGGAGGTGGAGCGAATTGTGCCCCCCATTTCTTTGGCGATTATATGAGCGATGGTGGTTTTACCTAATCCGGGAGGCCCATAAAAAATGGCGTGGTCTAAGGCTTCTCCTCTACCAGTTGCCGCGTCAATGCAAACCCGAAGCGATTCTTTCATCCGCTCCTGGCCGATATACTCCGTTAAGCGTTGAGGTCTCAGAGTCCCCTCAAGGCTTTGTTCTTCTTCTATGAGGTGAGTGGTAAGAAGCCGGTCGTCCATATATGGAATCTGTCTAAACCGAACTGTATGAAGAACTGCATTCTTGGCGATGTTGGGAAAATAGAAGAGGGAGGAGAAATTCCTCTTTGGGGAAATGACTCAAAAAACTGAAAGCAGACTGGCAAGTGAGATCAATAAAGCTGTTGCTACAAACAGGTTTCCTAGAATCCTGAAAATAGATCCTGGCAGCCAAGACAGAATTCCACATTTACCTGCCGTTCGAGAAAATTCACGAGAAACCCTTGCTTTTCATATAAGAGTTTGGCACCCATCAGTGTTTCATTGGGGAAATCCTCTGGTCCCAGCAGATCGCGAATTTCTTTTGTGGATTTGGCCCCGAGGATGTGTCGGAAGATGCCACGGACTTTATGGGCAAAGCGATTATTTATAAATATGAGATCCACTTTCCCGTCTGTGATACGGACTCCTGCCATGGCACCAGTTGGATTTTCTTTGTCCCACAATAAAATAAATGTGCCCTCTTGCTCTGCCCGAACACCGGAAATTCTTGCTTCGACAAGGGCCTCCACGGCAGTGGCTTCAGGGTCCCCTAATTTCACTCGATAGAGTGAAATTTCTGCAGCATTTATTTCCTTCGCCTCTTCAATGCTGTTGCGAGTAAGTTCGTATTTGGCCGCCCATCCTGGTGGAGAAATTGACAAAAGACTCGTCAGAATAATAGTGGCAGTCAAGATACATGCTGCTTTCAAATTCTTCATGAAATTCCTCATCAATAAGGGGAATGAAAATAAGCTTGGGGAAAAAAGGATACGATTCCGTCTATTCAAAATAGATCCATGAAAACTGCAAGATTGTATCCGACCTTTTGTGTGAGGGTCAATTCCATTGGTCAAAGAGAAGCCACAGTCAAGGGGATTCGTATGATATACTCGGCTTCCATGAACAACTCTATCGTGATTAGGGGCGCTCGACAACATAATCTCAAGAATCTCGACCTGGAGATACCTCGGGATCAGTTAGTGGTCATTACAGGCTTAAGCGGATCAGGTAAGTCATCTTTGGCTTTTGATACGATTTATGCCGAAGGACAGCGTCGGTATGTCGAATCACTCTCCGCCTATGCCAGGCAATTCCTTGACCAAATGACGAAACCGGACGTGGATTCCATTGAGGGGCTTTCGCCTGCCATTTCCATCGAACAAAAGACGACGAGTCACAATCCGCGGTCCACGGTGGGGACAGTCACGGAGATCTACGATTATTTTCGTCTCTTATTTGCCAGAATCGGACAACCCTTTTGCTATCTTTGTGGGAATGCCATTGCGGCCCAAACGGTACAACAAATGGTGGATGCCATAATCGGGCTTCCTCTTGGCACCAAAATCCACATTTTGGCCCCCATTGTGCGAGGACGTAAAGGCGAATATCGCAAAGAATTATTGGCAGCTCGCAAAGCCGGATTTGTTCGGGCTCGTATTGATGGAGACATTCGGGATCTCGGGGAATCAATTAATTTACATAAACAACGAAAGCATACCATTGAAATTGTGGTTGATCGACTCATCGTCAAGCCAGAGACCGGGGTGACTCGGCGTTTGGCTGATTCGGTAGAAACGGCCCTCAAGATGGCGCAGGGTCTCGTTGGAGTGCTGACAGAAGATAATTCAGTCCGAGTCTATAGTGAACATCTGGCGTGTATTCAGTGTGGTGTCAGCTATACAGAAATTTCCCCAAGAATTTTTTCATTTAACAGCCCCCATGGTGCGTGTGATGGATGTGATGGAATTGGGTATGAAGCTTCCAGTCATTCTGAATGGGAGGAATGGACTTTCGATACCCCCTGTGTGGTGTGTGGCGGAGGTCGACTGAAGAAGGAAAGTCTTGCCATAAAAATTGGGGGGAAGTCTATTGCTGAGGTAACCCATCTGTCTGTGGGGAATATCTTGGCATTTATGGATGCGTTAATTCTCACCGATCGCGAACAGATGATTGGGCAGCGGGTGCTGAAAGAGATTCGTGAGAGGCTGGAGTTCTTGCTCAACGTCGGATTGGGCTATCTCACCCTGGATCGTCCTTCTGCCACTTTGTCTGGAGGGGAGGGTCAACGGATTCGATTAGCCACGCAAATCGGATCGGGATTGGTGGGCGTGCTGTATATCCTGGATGAACCCAGTATCGGGTTGCATCAGCGCGATCACCGACGGTTACTCCAAACATTGTTACGATTGCGAGATATGGGGAATTCCGTGGTGGTGGTTGAGCACGATGCCGAGACCATGCGTGCTGCCGACTATATATTGGATTTAGGGCCGGGAGCCGGCGTGGAAGGTGGGCAATTAGTTGCCCATGGTCCTCCCTCGGTGGTGATGGCTCATCCAGGCTCGCTGACCGGGCAATATCTCAATGGGAGCCGTCGCGTGTCCCTGACTCAACGTGCACGGGTGGCCAAAGGATTTTTGACCGTCGTGGGCGCGAAAAAACACAATCTTCAGCATGTAACTGTAAACTTTCCATTAGGTCTGTTGACCTGTGTTACCGGTGTGTCAGGTTCAGGGAAGAGCACCTTGGTCGTAGATGTGTTATTCCGATCTCTGGAGCAGGGTTTTTCCCGGAAAAAGCCGGTGTTTGAGGGGTGTCGGGACATACGTGGTCTTGAACAGCTGGATAAACTGATTGATATTGATCAATCCCCAATTGGACGGACTCCTCGTTCGAACCCCGCCACCTATATCGGCCTCTTTAGTTTCATTCGTGATCTCTTCGCGCAATTACCGGAGTCTCGAGTGCGAGGCTACAAGCCAGGCCGCTACAGTTTCAATGTCAAGGGTGGGCGATGTGAAGCTTGTCAGGGTGATGGCCTCATAAAAATTGAAATGCATTTTCTCCCGGATATTTATGTGACCTGTGAGGCCTGCAATGGTCAACGGTACAATCGCGAAACCTTGGATGTGACCTATAGGGGGCGAACAATTGCAGAAGTCTTAAACATGACAGTGGCTGAGGCTTTGGAATTTTTCGTGAACATTCCCCCGCTTCGCACCCGCCTGCAAACCTTGTCAAATGTGGGCCTCCATTACATTAAACTCGGGCAATCGGCGACGACCTTGTCCGGGGGGGAAGCCCAGCGTGTCAAGCTTTCCAAGGAGCTCTCGAAACGATCCACTGGTCGCACGCTCTATATTCTGGACGAACCGACGACGGGACTGCATTTTGTGGATATTCAACGGTTGCTGGATGTGCTCGACCGGTTAGTGGAAAACGGAAATACGGTCCTCGTGATTGAGCATAATATGGATGTGATTCAGAACGCGGATTGGGTAATTGATCTGGGGCCGGAAGGTGGAGATCAAGGAGGATGTGTGGTGGCGGAGGGCACACCGCAATCCGTGATGAAGGTCAAGGCATCGTGGACGGGGCAGGCGCTGCTGGAAGATGTTAAAAACCGGCCTTCCTGATGAAGGCTAGGGTTTTTTCTTGTAAACATTCAGCCCGATTTTTTCTTCTCGATCGGGTATCGAGACATTGCCTTCGGTTGAGGCAATGATCGTTGTTTTGCCCGATGAAGAAGGCCCGAAGTCCTTCGACAGGTCTATCCTAATCGTCAGCATCGTTCCGTTGACAGTCAATTCCACATTTTTCATGGTTGTATCCTCTCAGAAGTTCAGATCAGGTTGAAGGGTGCTGGCAGAATTGCTGCCCTATTCTGATAGGCCCGCGAGGACCAAGAGTGCTCCTGCGCCGACGATATAGGGTAGAACGCAGGTATAGAATACCGATTCAAAAGAAGAATATTTCCATGTGGAAGTAGGGCGTGACAAATGGTTCTTATAAATGAATTCATATGAAAAAATAAGCATACCAATGGTCAGAACAAGCACCCGGCTGGTTCGAGGCCACGTGTAGAGACCAACGAACAGATAGCTGGCTGTATGAAAACCACTAAATGCGCAGAGGATGGGGGCCAGAAAAAAATGGAGAAATGATGCTGAAAGTCGAGGAGAACCCATGGCTCGGGGGGGCGAAATCCCTGGATGCTCCATTATTTGACTTCGGCAGGCTCCGAAGGCGTGGACATGGAAGTTTGGGGGAAGGTTTGCTGGTCTGCACACGTTTTGCACACACGCGGGCGTCTTTTCAGATAGGAGACCTTACCGCTAGCCAGACAACTATAATGAACGAAATGTTCACAGATGCTGCAACGAGACCATCCTCCACGGAGCATGGTAAGGTTCCGGTACAGGCCTTCGTGACACACCCCGCACATTTCGGGTTCTATACCCAATAACAGGGGTTCCCAATCTCCAGCTCGATTTCGAATGCTCATAGAGGAAAAGTATACTGAGTAATTCGGATGAAAACAATGAAGAAAACTTTTGGGAACCGTTTCCTGATCCTATGTCCCTAGGTTTTAGGTTCACAATTTGACACTCCAAAAATCCATTTGATAGGGTCACCAACGATTCCATTCGTCCTTCCACGTCGTCTATTCGCTCCTTTGTGAACATTCAAGTCTATTTAGACCAACAGCGCCAACGGGTAGACCGGTTTTTGGAGGGGACCCTGCCTCTGTTATCGGCCAATCCCCAACGATTGTATGAGTCCATGCGGTATAGCCTACTGGGTGGAGGAAAGCGCATTCGTCCGATTTTGACCATTGCCGCTGCCCAAGCCCTGGGGTATGACCGTGACGCCATGTTGCCGTTCGCCGCTTCCTTGGAGTTCGTTCATACCTATTCCCTTATTCATGATGATCTTCCGGCCATGGATGACGATGACTATCGGCGAGGCCGGTTAACCAATCACAAAGTATATGGCGATGGCATGGCGATTTTGGCAGGTGATGCATTGTTAACGATGGCGTTTGAGTTATGCAGTCAAGTTGATGGCACAGAGGATTTTTCGGCCGCTCAACAGTTAGCCATTGTGCGCGAATTGGCAAGTGGTTCTGGACACCAGGGAATGGTGGGCGGACAGGTAATGGATATTCAGGCTGAAAATCAGGAGATTGATTTAGTTCACCTTCAGCAAATCCACACCTTTAAAACAGGGCGTCTGATTCGCGCCGCAGTCCGGATCGGCAGTATTATCGGAGAGGCCACGACCCAGCAAATGCAGTGTTTAACCGACTATTCCGAAGATATTGGTCTGGCGTTTCAGATTGCCGATGATGTGCTGGACATGGTGGGGACACGGGAGGAATTGGGAAAAGATGCAGGGACGGATGAAAGAAGAGGAAAGAGGACCTATCCTTCATTTTTTGGGGTTGAGGGAGCCAGGCAACTGGGAGAGGAATGTGTCCAGCGGGCGATAGCCCGACTGAATACTTTTGATAAACAGGCTGACCCCTTACGACACATTGCCACGTATATAATGGCGCGACGGTCTTGATCCTCTCTAATATGGCGCTGCGGCCTTCACGCGACCTTACACTGTTTCCCGCCTCTTCTCATTGACAACAGTTTTGTTGGTGCAGGTCATGCGGTAATGTTATTGAACGCATTGGCAAGGGCAGATTTTTATGAAAGTACTCATTACAGGGTCTTCGGGCTTCATCGGGGCTGCGGTGACAAGAGCGGTCGTTGCCAAAGGCGATGAGGTCCGCGTACTCATTCGGCCCACCAGTAATCCGAAAAATCTTGAAGGGTTACCCGTCGAAATTATTCAGGGAGATTTGCAGGACCCCGTGTCCCTCAAGAAAGCTGTTGCCGGCTGCGAAGGCCTTTATCACGTGGCGGCGCATTATGCGTTGTGGGATCAAGACCCTTCTATTTTTTATGCCATCAATGTCGAGGGAACTAAAAATTTATTCCGTGCAGCAAGGGAGTCAGGCGTTCAACGAATCGTTTATACCAGCACAATTGGTGCGATCGGGTTGCCTGATGAAGGAGGCCTTGGAAATGAAACCCTCTTTCCTTCCTTGGCCCAACTGGCAGGGGATTATAAGAGATCTAAATTTTTGGCCGAGCAGGAAGTCCTCCGCATGGCTCAAGAAGGGTTGCCGGTGGTTATTGTCAATCCAACGGCTCCCGTGGGAGTGCGAGACGTCAAGCCCACTCCAACTGGCCAAATTATTGTAGATTTTATGCGTGGCCGAATGTTGGCGTATATTGAGACCGGGATGAATTTGGTGGATGTTGAGGATGTGGCCGTAGGGCACGTCCGGGCGATGGAGCGCGGTCGGGTGGGTGAACGGTATATTCTGGGAAATCAGAATCTAACCCTGAAAGAAGTATGTCAGATCCTCAGTCGACTAACGGGAGTGCCTGCCCCGCGGCTTCAATTGCCTTGGAGGCTTGTCCTTCCCATGGCGCATGTGAATCAATGGATTGCCAATCTGGTGACCCATCGTCCACCCAGAATTCCTTTGGAAGGAGTGCGGATGGCCAAATATCACATGCACTATGATTGCACGAAGGCCCGCCAGGAACTGTCGCTTCCCCAAACCCCGGTGGAGACGGCACTTAAAAAAGCCGTACAGTGGTTTCGCCAGCACGGATACGGCTGATCTCTTCTCCGCAAGCTTTTCCCATCTCCATTACAAAGCCAAATTTGGGAATTTACTTGCACGCATTGGGACTCTCTAGCCTGGGGTTTTTTGTCTTTTTCAGGCCTGTGCGAGGCAAAACTCCCAATATGGGGAAGGACCAGCAGGTTTTTCGGCCTCATGCAGGCAATGACTTTCATTTGTGAATATGCCTCGATCCGGATCGGAGTCCCATATGGGGGATGTGCGGTCCTCGGATTCCTCTCTCGTTATAGGTATCGTTGGATGGAGCGTTGCCGAAACGCAACAGACTCCATTTCTCGTGAGGAGGTGAAATGGACATTGCTACTAGGTAATGGTCTCTAGTATGGCATCCTGGCCTTTATTAGCGGGGCTTCTGAATCAGGGAAGGCTAATGGGCATAGGGGATTGCTTTATATTTACCTCCTGTTCACCGTAGTTTTTCTCTCAATGTGGCGAGGATGGTCCAATTGGAAAATTGCCGAGTCTTGAGGCGGGAGGAAGAGGCATCCCCAGGAATTTTTGTCCCCATTGCGGGTCGGGTCGCTTGAGGCCACTACCGCAGGGCCGGTATGATGCAACCATGAAGGGATTTCTAATTCGATGCGGGATCACGGGGTTTGCGGTATTGTTGGCAAGTCAGATAATCCCTGGCATTGAAATTACAGGGATTGCGTCGGGGATCGCTGCCGTGGTCATTCTTGCATTTCTCAATTCCATCATCCGACCTGTGCTTTATCTACTTTCAGCCCCATTTATTTTCGTAACATTAGGGCTATTCATGGTTCTCATTAATGGATTCCTGCTCTATCTGGTATCAATTCTGGTGAAAGGATTTTTGGTCTCTGGATTTTGGCCAGCGGTGGGTGGCGCGATCATTATTAGTCTGGTTAGTGGAGTATTAAATTTCTGGATTTCCGAGCAAGGCCGAATAGAAATTGTCACGCATCCTTCATCGGGTCGAAAAATTCGCCATATAAATTAACGGGACAACTCCTTAAATATTTCATCCTGGTGTTGAGGAGAGGTTCAGGAATTTTTAGAGGGCCGGGAAAACCTTCTTCGTCCCTTAACCATCGGCATATCCGACAATTCATTGTACGCCCATATTCTGAGAGGAAACGCATGCATGTCCAATCGTCTTGAATCCACATTAGCTACCAAGCAACAAAGTACCCTTCAAAAGATTCTGACCTCCGTGGTCAATGAGGTCGGGATGGAAGCGGTCTTGGTCGCAATTATGACGCATGATGGTGGACCATTGGTCGAGCAGGTTTCCAGGGGTTTTTCTCCAAGAGAAGTCCGCGCGATTCTTCGTGCACTTTCAATGGAAGATATGAAAAATTTGGCCATTCGAAATGGGGCGAGCGGGGAACTGGAAAGCGTCCTCAGAATTCGAATGGTGACGCCCGGGAGCAAGGTGGCATTGGTTCTTCCCTTAAAATTTGGTGGCCGAGTGTACGGCACGCTGGTATTGGCCAGGAGAGAAAATTCCGCGCTGACCAAAAGAGAAAAGGCGACTCTCTCCACCAATGTCGCGCATATTTCCACGGAATTAAAGAAAGCGGGACTATTTGGTTCCTCACTGATATTGAGTAAGCCGGTAGTCAGCAATGAACCTTTGGCATCGGTTGTGGCTGGGGAAGAGGGGCCTGCTCCCGTGGCTCGAACCTATTCAAATGCAGAAGTCCAGGAGCGGATAGGGAGCATTTTGACAGAAGAAGTCGATGGGGAATTGTCTTTCGATCGTGGCTGGGTCAGCATTTATGACCCACTCGCCGCGACATTGGAAGTGTTGGGTGTATTCGGAACTCAAAAAAAGGATGTGAGCCCCGGGCAGCTTCTCTCTCTGGATGATTCAGCTTCCGGGTGGTCTGTTCGGCATCGAAAGCCTCGCTGTGACAATAATTTGGCTTCGACCCAAGGGCGTTTTCACGACTATAAACAGCTCTATCGTGATCGGTTTGCGTCGACTATTGTCGTTCCTTTTTACGTCAGGGGACGTGTGGCGGGTACGGTCACATTAGCGTCTAAAAATCCTAATAATTTCGATCAAATTGGGAGCGACTCGAAAAGCCTCGAGGCCATTACAACTAAATTGGTGGAATTGTTTGAAGACCCATCGTGTCATCTCTCCGTCATGGATGTTGCCCCGATTCAATCCGAACCACCTGCCCTCAAAGGGCAGGTGGTTATGGCTCAACCGGAGGGAGGGGATGTTCGTAAGGAAGAGCGACGTGCCGCACTGCATGAAGTGAGCTCGTTTCTGGCTACAGAAATCCGTGAACCTATTGGGTTTATCAGGGCTCAGTTAGAAGAAATTACGACCGATGCCGACCTTGATTTCGATTCGCAAACCCGTGTGGAAAATGCCATGCGGGATATGATTCGTATTGAAACGGTCTTAAATGAAATACTGGACTTTGCCAAACCATTGGAACTTGATCGAAAAATGTGCCGGGTTCAGGATTTATTGGATAAGGCTTTTTCGTTGGTTTCGACGGACATACGCGTCAATCGGATTGAGGTTCTCAAAAAAGTACCGGCTCGGTTGGCCCAAGTCAGGTGGGATGAAGTGAAAATGCAGCATGTATTCCTGTGCATTTTCAAAAATGCCATTGAAGCCATGTCTCCAGGAGGGCATTTGCGGGTGGAAGTCATGCTCACTAGAGCTCGAAAACCGGAACTTCAGATTATTATCGCCAATGATGGAGTGCCCATACCGGCCGAATTTGTGGATAAGGTGTTTGAACCCTATTTCACCACCAAGCGATCAGGGACCGGATTGGGTTTGGCGACCGTGAAAAAAGTCGTTGAGGAGCATCAGGGGCAGATCAGTATCGCGAGCGAGCCGGAAAAGGGAACGACCGTTACTATTCTCATGCCGGCTCCACGACCAAGAACCCCGTATCGGCCGCGCCGTCCAACTTGATTGAACCAAAGAAAGTACCGGAATCGGTGCCATTTCGAAATTTTCGCCATTTTGGTTGGGTAAGCTTGACACTACCGGCCAATCTGAATAAGATCGCCTTTTCTATTTGAATAAACTTGGCTACGTACATATTCAGACCATTTTCTATTGTTAACCAGTCATAACCAACAAAGGAGCGGTCTTATGAAAGGGATTGGAATTTTTCTTGGAACGGTGGGTGCTAGCACCTTCGCCCTATCAATGGCCTTTGCCAATCCAGGGTTGTTACCAGCTCACCCGGGGTATCCGGCTGCTGGGAAGTCTCCAGTGACCGGTCAGCCTACGGCTAATGATCCTGGCCAAACGAATGCAGGAGGAGAGACGAGTCTGTTGTCTTCTCAAGGATTTGGCAGCAAAGCGGCAAAGAATGATGTTAGTGACCCTAATCGGGCGCGGATCCAAAAGTCGGCTGGCGCCGGTCGCCTGCCTGAAGTTGAAGGTCCGCTCAACAAAATTACCCCGAATCCAGCCGGGGCCAAATCGACTGTTATTAAGTAATTTTCTTTTTGCAGTTTGAATATTCAGGAGAAGGGTGTCAGCAATGGCACCCTTTTTTTGTGACATATTTTCCCCTGCAGCATTTTTCATGATCTGCTCCTACCTCTCTGCATGCTTTTTTCACTCTCACCCTCAACACATTTAAGCCTGGACTTATACCTTGAATCGGATTGATACGGAGCTTGGAAAGGCCTTAAAAGCCAAAATTCGAACGCAAGGGCCAATGACCTTCAGGGACTTTATGGCTGCGGCCTTATATGATGAAACTATGGGGTTTTATGCAAAGGCACCAAAAATAGGGAGCCCGGATGGGCCGTTTGACACCAATGCAAGATTCCCGGCCTTCGGATATGCCATGGCCAAAGCCATCACGTATGCCGAGAAGGCGTTGGGATTTCACCTGCGGGTCTTGGAATTAGGTGGAGGAACAGGCCAGTTGGGAAACAACATTATTTCTTATCTTGAAAATGCTCATGAATACGTTGTTTTAGATCCAAGCCCTGGGTTGCGAGATAATCAAAAACAAAGAGGATTGCAGGCGATCCACAATATCGACTGTTTACCCCCAGGGCCGACATTTACGTTCGGGAACGAAGTGCTTGATGCGTTACCCGTTCATCGAGTAATGGGAATGGGCCATGAGGAAGTGTTGGAATTGTATGTGGATCTGGATGAGGATGGGGAGTTTTGTGAGCAACCGAGTCCTCTGTCAACTAGGGAATTAGCCGAGCGGTTGAGTGCCGATAGGGTGCAGCTTGGGCGAGGGCAAGTCGCAGAAATTTGTTTGGAGCTGAAACCATTCCTTAAAAGCATAGGGAGAGTTGTGGATCCAGGGTATGTAATTTTTATCGATTATGGTGATCGCGCCTCAAATTTATATTCACATCGGCATAGAAATGGGACTCTTCGTTCCTACTATCACCAGCAACAAGTGTATGACCCATTTTTCGCTGTGGGCCAACAAGACTTGACGACAGATGTGGATTATACGGCTGCTTGCTTCATCGCAGAGGAAGTTGGTTTTGAGGTAGCAGGGCCTATCCCACAAGGAACATGGCTGAGAAATCTCGGAATTCTGGATTATAAAGGGCAATCGGGTGTTAGGGAGTCTGATCAAGAAGAGATTGATATGCTCACCAGGCCGACCGGCCTGGGAAGTACTTTTGACATTCTCATATTCAAAACAAAGGGTCTCACTGATGGGCCAGGTCTACAGCCGGCTTCATAAAGGACCTGTCAAAATATCCACTAGCCTGCCAAATCTCACCATATTTTTCTTTGAACCGACATAGGCGAACGGGACTGTGGCGAGAGGTATGTCAAAAAAAAATAAATTTTTTTAAACGAGCATGGTGCCTAAATTTTAGTCAGTGTTTCAGTCACACACAAAATGTGTGTTTGCTCTTTTTTTTTATCACAAAATATTGTAGACTCCAAAAATTCATTCGATTTTCTCGTGATCTCCTTTCATTTTCCGCAATCATACACACCTAATTTAGTGGTGCTTTTCGAGATCTCACGTGGTGCGTGGCACGCGTGATGCACTGACTCACCTGTTAGGAAGAGTGGGAAGCAGGAGGCTTTCAAAGGAGGGAGAGTTATGAAGTGTGTACGATGTGATGGGCTTATGGTGGTTGATGATTGTCTGGACATTAAGGGCGCGATGGGGGAACTTTGGATTAAAGCGTATCGATGTATTATGTGCGGGAACCTTATGGACCCCGTCATTAATCATCATCGAACTGATGGTCCGGTTCAGGCGCAGGTTATTCCATTCCGGAAGCGACTACGAAGAGCTCCAAGGACTCCTGTTGCCCGATTGACGGCCTAAAAGGGCGGAAAAAAATTTTAAGAGGTCCGGTACGACTTGGGAGGAAATACTCTCTTAAGTACCGATTGGCTCCTGGCTCAGGATGAAGTTCTCGTGCTCCGCTGTGGCCAGGGCCTGGAAGGAATAAAATACATTCCCGGTTCTTCCGGCATTTTTGAATCGGTTGTGTTTTAATTAAATTTTTTTATTCACATGGCCTTGGTATAGTCCTTTTCTCGAACCGCTGCCAATTTTTCATCTGTGACTATTCTGTTATGACTGCTTGAGTTTGCCTGGTAATTCTTGCCTGAATTTTTTATTGGGCGTGCCCCCCATGGGGATGATGGGCAACCTTCAAGCCGGTATTCAGCTCTGCTTGCCTGTGCCCACCTTTTTGCGGGAGAGTTCCAGCCAGTCTGTAAATGTCATTTTTCCCCGGCTGGATGGGAAATCTGGAATATTTCATTCCTCACGTTGATACGCTATATTGGTTAGGAAGTCTCAACTTGACCTGAGTATGCAATGTAAGGGCGTTTAGGTATAAATTTTAGGAGTGCTTTGGCAGCTTCCCTCCCCTTCCCACCCCCATCATCGATGCCCTGATAGAGGATTCATCTCATTTGTGAACAGTGACCACCTCTTTTTCCTGGGCCTAATGGGAATCCTGTTAGTGTTCTTTATCTGGGAACGATGGCGCTATGATTTGGTCGCCCTCAGTGCCTTGCTTCTTTCAACCGTGTTGGGGTTCGTTCCCTCCGAAGAAGCATTTTTAGGATTTGGTCATCCTGCCGTGATCACCGTGGCAGCTGTGTTAATTATCAGCCGTGGATTGAGTAACGCGGGGGTCGTGGAAATTCTTACGCGCTATGTTAGGGGTGCCACGTCTTTTTCCCCGTCCCTCCATGTAGCGGTCTTATCTTCTCTCGGTGGATTGATTTCAACCGTCATGAATAATGTGGGAGCCCTGGCGTTACTAATGCCGGTGGCTATCCAATCGTCCGTTGAAGCCAAGCGGTCCCCGGCCGTGGTGTTGATGCCCTTGGCTTTTGGAACGATTTTGGGCGGAATGGTTACTCTCATTGGGACACCTCCCAATATCATCGTAGCCCATTATCGCGCAGAAGTGGCCGGCGAGCCATTCGGAATGTTCGATTTCACTCCTGTAGGAGGAGTCATGGCGCTGGTGGGAATTCTCTTTGTGGCGCTGGTGGGTTGGCGCCTCATTCCCATTGCCCGACGATCTCAAAATGCGCCCCAAGACCTCTTTTCAATACAGGAATATTTAACAGAGGTTGAAGTGCCTGAAAATTCCAAGGCAATAGGAAAATCTCTGTCCGAATTGGAATTGGCCACTGAGGATTCTGACGCCTTAATAATTGGACTGGTGCGGGGTGACCAGTCTATTCGGGGGGCGGCTTGGAGGGAACACATTCAGGCTGGCGATGTCCTCGTCCTTGAAGCAGGACCACAGGGGATTAATAAATTTGTGTCCACATTGGGTTTGAAGTTGACAGGAACCCAGCCCAAGGAGGAGGTTCAGGAGTCTGAAAAAAAGCCATCCGCAGGTAAGGATGGAGATATGCTGTTGGAGGCGGTCATCCCTCCTGATCGTTCTTGGCTGGTCGGGCGGATGGCGGGCTCTTTAAAGTTGCGAAGCCGGTTCGGAATTAACCTGTTAGGAGCATCTCGTCAAGGCACTCCTTACCGAGGCAGGCTGAGGGAATTTCGGTTCAAGGCCGGCGATGTGTTGCTGCTGCAGGGAGAAAAGGAACGGGTGTTGGAAGTGATTGGCCTGCTTGGATGCCTCCCGTTGGCGGAGCGAGGCCTTCAGTTGGGAAAGCCCGGACAGTCGTGGCTCGCTGTCGGGATCTTCGCGATCGCCCTTGGCAGTGGTATGGCCGGATTGGCAACATTGCCGATTGCGTTAATATGTGCCGCACTGGTGATGGTACTGTTGAGCATTGTTTCTCCGAGGGATGTGTATCAGGCTGTCGATTGGCCTGTCCTCGTATTGTTAGGATCCATGATTCCCATCGGACAAGCACTCGAGCACAGTGGAGCAATTGCGGTGTTGGCTCAGTTCATGGTGAATTGGGCAAAAGGATTTCCTCCTATTTTGCTCTTGGGGTTTATTATGTTGGTGACGATGGCGTTGTCGGCTGTCCTCAATAATGCGGCAACGGCATTGGTCATGGCCCCATTGAGCGTGGCGGTGGCCCAGAATCTGGTTGTCAATGCGGATCCGTTTCTCATGGCGGTAGCTATCGGAGCATCTTGTTCATTTTTGACACCAATTGGTCATCAAAATAATTTGTTGGTCATGGGCCCAGGGGGATATCGATTTGGAGACTACTGGCGGATGGGATTGCCTTTAGAGTTGTTAATTCTTGGAGTCTCGCTTCCTCTCTTAACCTTCATGTGGCCCTTAACGGGTCAAGGGTAACGGGTTCTTGAAGAAATAAAAGGAAAAAGTGTCGTTCTCATTCCGAACCCATTCTTCCCGAAAGACCTCCCGTCTCTTTTTTAGGCGGGTGGTCTACATGCCCACCGACCTTGATCCGTTTCGCACGCTCTTGAGCAGAATTATATTGGTGGTCATGCTGTTTTGTTTTTTGACGGGAATCCTGTGGTTGGATCGAAACGGGCTCAAGGATCAGATGGACGGAGAGGTCTCATTTTCAGATGTGATCTATTTCACGATGGTCACGGTGACCACGGTCGGCTATGGGGACATTGTGCCGGTCACTACACGGGCGCGCCTGATTGACGCATTAGTCGTGACGCCGGTCCGCATATTTTTATGGGTCATTTTTTTAGGGACCGCCTATCAATTGGCGTTTAGACAATTTACCGAGGTATTTCGCATGGCAAAACTCCAGAGATCTCTCGATCAACATGTCGTCATCTGCGGATTCGGGCATACCGGATACTCGACCGTCAAAGAACTGCTTGCCAAGGGCACAAACCCCGACCATATCCTGGTCATCGATCCCGGTGAAGAACGAGTGCGCATCGCGGGAGAATTGGGAGTCGTGGCACTCCGAGGCGATGCGACGCAGGAAGGTCTGCTGAAATTTGGTGCGTTTCTTAATGAAGCCAAAGCCGTCATTATTTCGGCTGGGCGTGATGATACCAATGCACTCATTTTGTTAACTGTCCGCAATTTGAATTCCCGTTGCCGGGTGATTGTCAGTGCGAAGGAAGAAGAAAACGTCAAACTCTTTCGGCAAGGAGGGGCACAAACCATTATTTCCCCGGCCACGTATGGCGGATATATGTTGGCGGCCGCGGTGGACCAACAATATTTGGCAGATTATTTAGAAGATTTTTTGACGGCGGGGGGAAAGGTCAATATCCAGGAGCGAACAGTGGAGAAGCAGGATGTCGGAAAGACGGCGTTGGATTTACAGCCGGATGTGCTCCTGCGAGTGTATCGCCAAGGAACGATTATTTCTCCCTGGGAATTTCAAAAAAGCCATAGACTGGAACAGGGCGACGTCATGTTATTGTTTAAGCCGGTTTCAGAGGATACGACTTCCGCTTGAAGGCACTCCCTCCCATTCCTAGAAGAGGAGTGGTCTTGCGTTGGCCAGGATTAATAAAATTCCGATGACCCCGATTAAGATGGCCACGCCCCGTCTCAAACGGTGAGCAGGAATTGCCTGAGTGACTTGTGAGCCAAACAGTAATCCGAGAAGGCTGCCGAGTAACACTAATCCTGTTAGCACTATATCCAGGTGTGCCCCCTTGAAATGGCCGACTACCCCGCCGATGGAAATAAGGGCAATGATCAAAAGTGATGTGCCAATCGCTAAGCGAATGGGAAACCCCATGAGAAACATCAAGGCGGGCACAATAAGAAACCCTCCTCCGACTCCAAAAAATCCGGTCAATAGGCCAACTCCCCATCCAAACGTGAGGGCTTTCAACGAACAGCGCCAGGAGAAATCTTTCGCGCATCCGCTCGGGACGTCATTGTGTTCCCTTTCATCATTTTTCCAAAACGTCCACATGCTAATAAACAGGAGCAGATTGCCAAATGCAAAAAGGACCAGGGAGTCTGGAACGAGTTGGTGGCCATGAGCCCCAGCCCAAGCACCGATCATACCGGTCAGACTGAATAAAATAGCAGAGACAAAGTGAACACGTTGCTGCCGGCTTTCATGCCATGCCCCAAAGAGTGCTGAATAGCCAACGACGATAAGTGACATGGTTGTGGCATTTTGAACCGGTACGCCAACGACATAAACCAATAAGGGAATGGCCACTAATGATCCTCCCCCTCCTGTAGCCCCTAACAGCATACCGACGATCCCACCAGACAGAAGCGCCAACAGATAGTGGAAGTCCATGAGAAATTAAGTTGAAAGCCGAACGGATGAAAGAATAAGGCCTGAGGCGTGCGCCATGCTTTAACTAGCCACGGGGAATATATAAACAAGCATAATCGGCAATGAATTGTTGCAGGAAGAACGATGAGAGCACATAGGAGACGCCTGTGTTTTCTCCTCCCTTGGTTGGCATGAAAAGATGTATCATCTATTTTTCACAAAATAACCAATCTATGACCCTGCTTAACCGGATCTTTTTGAGTTTGCAAATGCTATGCATATCCTCCAGCTTCAGGAGCCACCACACCCATTGCACTAAGGCTAAGGTTGGAACCGTTCATCCCACAGGACGTAAGACTTATCAAGGCCATGTGGATACGTAATTAGACCGCATATCGGTCATGAAATCCCCCTAGTATGAATAGAAAATTATGTAAAGGGAAGTGTGGGTTCATTGTATGGGGAGAAATCAAATGAGACAAGGGTTCTCGTGGCGGACGAAGGTATTCTCCCCATTCCCTTTTTCGATGATTGGTCGTACTCATGAGTGATTAAGGCTTTCCAGTGCGTGACACATGCAGTTGCTTGAAAGTCACCTGAATAGTACAGATTGACCGGCAGGCAAAACATCATTCCGGTTGTGCCCAAGGCTTGTAGGCCTGGCCGAAGGGAAATCTTTCACGAATGGGTTGGCCAGGATCTCCATCAATGAGTGCTTCTGAAAAAACCTCATTCTCTGGGGATATATGGGGATAACCCATCGCTCCCGGATGCAGAAGTTTCGGTTTTTGGGTGGAAGGTTGGTTCATTGCATAGAGCGGGTGGCGAGCTGAGTTGGTGAATGAAGGGCGGTTTGGCCGTTCTTGTATTGTCGTCTAGATCATGTTTGGTCTCGGGATGGCGGCACTGCATTTTCTTGACCGCGATCAAGTCTCAATTCCAAAGCCTCGTTTTTGCTCCCGGGCATACACAACACGATCATTTTGCGGTCTGTTCTTCTTTCAATGAAGAATGTGTTCTCAAGTTTATCCCTTGTATTCTCCACGTGGAACTGGCTGGAATAACATCCCCTGCCCATGACCGTCACGTGTAATATTGCTACGGTCGTGGGCAATGCTCATCTCGACGCTCATCCCCGTAATCTTCATTTTCCCCATTGTTTCATAGGTCTAAGGGATCGTAATGCTGTATTGGATGGTGTCAGCTAAGGTTTATACTCATCCCAAGGCGTTGTATGGATGGGGCCAAGTTAGCCCGATTTGCCACAGCCCGATCATCCCAAAATGGACCATACAGAAAGGCCTGGCATGCCATCGGAGTTGCTTTGTTCCTACGAGTGCCACAAGGATCAATCAGAGAGGAAAAGAGGAAAGTCTGATGGGTATCGATTTGTGATTTGGTGCAGGGAAATGAGGGGGAACTCGTAGTGAGAGAAGGGCGCTTTGAGACCGAAACGGATCTCAGCAATAGCGGGTTAGAAAATCAATGGAGGCAATTTCCTCCATTTTCAGACTGGGTAAAGTATGACTCTTTCTCGTATCGCATGATCATGTCATGATTTTCCAGACTTGGCTGGAGATGAAGCCGTTTGAGTTATGGGAAGGACAAGACGAAATGTTGTTCCGTGGCCCTCTTCACTTTCGACCCTAATGTGACCGTGATGGAGGTCAATGGCATCTTTCACAATTTTTGTGCCGAGGCCCGTTCCTTCTTTTTTGGTGCTAATGGCCTGAGCGGTAAAGAGGCGGTCTCGAACTTCAGGCGGCATGCCTTTCCCGGTATCGGCTACCGTCATCTCTACGGTATCCGGGCGGGGTCCCGGAGATCCGCCGACCGTGACTGATCCTCCACGGGGAACTTCCGGGATGGCATTATTGATGAGATTGTAAAAGGCGTTGAACAGGCGACGTTCATCTGCATCAATAACAGGGAGGGCATCAAGGCCATCGGTCAGAAGGGTAATCCCTTTTTCTGCTGCATAGGTGCGAAGCGTATCCAGCACTCCATCTACAATGCTCGCAAGGCGGCAGGGAGTAAAATGTGGTGGACTGGTGACACCTTTGACGGCATCAGCAATTTCCCGCACACGGTCCTGAATCCGTCGGGCATTGGTGACGATCATTCGTATCAGATCCAGACTGTTAGTATAACTGGCTTCCGCCCCTTTGGCCTTTTCCTTAATTAACAGGGGAAACTGCTCGTCCAATTCATCCTTTAATAAATCTGCTCCCGACAACACTGGCATCAACATATTTTTGATATCGTGCCCGATATCTCCGAGGACTCTGGTTACTTCCGCGAGTTTGGCTTCCTCCAACAATTGAGCGGCCATACGTTTCTTTTCAGTAATATCCTGAAAAGTGACCACAGCCCCCGCCAAATTTCCCTCGTTATCCCAGATGGGGGTGCTTGTATACCGCGCAGGAAAGCTTGTCCCATCTTTTTTCCAGAACACTTCGTCCTCACCCTGGTGGACCAATCCATCCTTATAGGCCCTATAAATGGGGCATTCTTCGGCAGGATAAGTGGAACCGTCAGCTTTGGTATGGTGCCAGGTGCGGTGACTGGGTTTTCCAAATAACTCCCCAGGTTCATATCCTAACAATCTGTTGGCAGCCGGATTCACAAAGGTATGGTTGCCTTCGAGGTCCAACCCGAAAATGCCTTCACCAGCGGCCTGTAAAATCATATCGTTGTGTCGACGAAATTGTTCAAGGGATTTTTCGCATTGTCGGCGATAGGTAATATCTTGAAAAATGACAACGGCGCCGACAAGGACCCCTTCATGGCGAATCGGTGTGCTGGAATATTCGACGGGGAAACTTGTGCCATTTTTTCGCCAAAACACTTCGTTGTCCCCTCGATGCACCTGGCCATCCTTGTATGTCGCATAGTTGGGACATTCTTCCTGTGGGTAGGGAGTGCCATCGGCTTTGGTGTGGTGCCAAAGGGAATGGCTGGGTTGGCCGATTAATTCCTGGGGTTCATAGCCCAACATTTTCGCTGCTGCAGGATTCACAAAGGTGTGTCGGCCGTCGAGATCCAGCCCAAAGATGCCTTCACCTGCGGCCTGTAAGATGAGGGCGTGGTGTTGTTCAAGATGTTTCAGCATTTGTGAAAGGTCCGTCTTGTCCTGCTGTATATTCTCTGGTGCTATGGACATCCTGGTTTTCCTCTTTGGAGTCAGGGACTGGAACGGTTATCTCCAGTCCCCAAAATGTTGACTTGTCAACCTAAAGTGAAAGTGTCTAAATGCCAATTTCAGGTTATTTGGCCAAAGTCCGGAGGTACTGAATCAATTGCCAGACTTGTTCATCGGGCATACCGGAAAAGGCCATCATGCCGGTTCCTGCGGATCCGTTTTTGATAATCCAATACAGTTGCCCGTCAGAAATGTCTTTCATCGTTTCTCCACAGGTAAAGTTTCGAGGATGTGGATTCAACGCTGCGCCCATGGGTCCTTGCCCGTCACCTTTATCGCCATGACATTGCTTGCAGGCCAAGGGTTGAGCGGTTTCGTGATACAGCTTTTCTCCCACCTTGATGTGCTCTTGGGAGGCGGGTAACGGACTGGTCATATTACGAAATTTTCCAGGCGCCTGTTTCGTGTTGCGTGGTTGTGGACAGACTCCTGATGGTCCTCCGGATGATGAAGCCGCGCTGGCCATCTCCGGGGCACCTTTAAACGTGGTCTTTAAATAGGCAATGACATCGGATACGCCTTCAGTCCCGCCTATGGTCAGTCCCCAATACGGCATCATAGAAGACTTCCCAACAGATTTCCCCCCGTAATAGATCACGTTATACAAATAATCGAGAGGGATTTTTTCAAAGGGAATATTGGCATGCACCGCCGGTTTGGGTTCCAAGCCTGAAGCCGCCGGGCCATCCCCTTTGCCCTCCGCCCCATGACATTGTGCACAATATTCCTGATAAATTTTGGCCCCGTTTTCGACATTCGGGTGGTCGAAATCGGCGCTCTTCCATGGTTCAAAATAGGGGAAATCCTCATTCCCTCGGGTGGCGATAAACCCTGTGACATATCGCAGCCCCAATGCACTGACGTCCCCGACAAACTCTCCACTGTGTGGCACGAAGTCTGGGGGATCGGAATTGAATCGATAAATCCAATCAGCCTTCAGCCTTTTCCCCGAATTAAAGAATGAGGCGCTTTGCGGGCCACCGGTCTTTTTCCCATCCACCATAATCTGATGACAGCCAATGCAGGAATGTTGAACAAAGATTTCCTCTCCAAACTTTGCCTCCTGTTTACTAAAGGTCGACATATCAATGGACCCCGGTTTCACTCGCGGGTCTTGTAGGTGTGTCTCAAAATAGTCGGCAATGGCTTCAGCTTCCTGTTGAGAGACGGCCATGTGCTGGTCAGGTTGCTGGCCCTGATCCCAACGGTAACTCTTGGCATACAGCATCGGTTCTTTCCCTGTCAGCCATCCAATGAGCCACTCACGTTGAAACTTGCTGCCCCCCCACATCAGATCCGGCGCTTTCAAATTGAAGCGACTCTCTCCTTCACCTTGAAACTTGTGGCAGGTGGAGCAGGTGGTGCTGATCAGGGATTCCGCATCTGTTCCGTCAGCGGCAAACAGGGGACCGGGAACATAGAGACAGAGAAGGATGCCCACCGTGAGTACGAGAGCATGGCCTTGACTACGTAAATGGACACTCCTCCTGTGAGTCATAAAAAAACCCTCCATAAGTAATTGGTGAAGAAAGACAAGAATTCTTATCATGTTTGGGGTTTTGTAATTTAAAAGAAATTTTTTTGAACATTCCTATGGGGAAAAATTCCTCATCCCAAGCATATCTACATTGGGGTATTTTGACTCATAAAACCCATTCTCAGTACTTTCCTAATAGAGAGGAAGCAAAATCAACACCAAATGGCAAGGCTAAAGATGTACTCATAGTTTTCCCATATCGATAGACCTTTTGCCTCAAAAAGAGGGAGGAAGGCTCCCTCTTATAAACGGTTGATCTCCCGTTCTTCCATGGCCTTCGCAACCGCAGTCAGAAGTTTTTCTTTTTCAACCGGTTTGACCAAATAGTCAATAATCCCATTCTTCATCAAGGATGTGGCCATGATTAAATCCGGGAATCCGGTAAGCACAATCAAGGATACATGCGGGAATTCATTTTGAAAAAACTGAATAGCCTCCAGTCCATTCAGCTTGGGCATTCGGATGTCGGTGAGGATCACGTCTAGTAACAGAGGGTTTTCACCATTTTTGATTTCTTGTACTGCCTGTTGACCGTCTTCGGCCTCAATCACATCATAGCCGGCTTTTTCCAATGACAACCTCACAACTTTGCGAACATCCGGTTCGTCATCGACTACCAAGATCCGGCCCAAGGATGTTTGACCGCTGAACATGGCCGCTGTTCGAGATTGACTGGCTGTTTGTTCCATGAGGACCCTCCTTCGGTAAAATTTGTTAAGACACCTTTCGATTTCTCTTCTTCATGCCAATAACAACAGCAAATCAAATGCCACATGAAATAAGTGACAAAAATGTAAATAACATCAATTGTTTACAGTGAAATGTGCAATGTGTAGCAACGAAAAATATGGTGGAATGTTAAGCCTGATTTAACGGATGGAGTTAACACGTTAACTGCTCAGGCTTTCAAAGATTTACTGGTTTGGTTGGATTGAGGGAATCGAGTTTTATTGAGGAAAGCTTAAATAGCCACCGGTGAGGTTGAAGACCTGGGTGAAGCCATGCTGGAGGAGAATGCGTGCCGCGAGATACCCGCGTAATCCGACACGACAATAAACGACGGTTTCCTGAGAGGGATCCAGTTGCTGAAGATGGTCTCTCAGTTCATCAATCGGAATGAGTCGGGCATGAGGAATGTGAGCTTCTTGATATTCGTCCGTGGTCCGGACATCTAATAACTGGAGGGCGGGGTTCGTCAGCAATTTCTTTTGTAATTCTTTCCCCGTGAGCGTGTTGACCTCACCGCGTAGCGTATTGGCGGCGACGAAACCCGCCATAATGACCGGTCCTTTGGCCGAATTAAATTGAGGGGCATAGGCCAAATCCAATTGTTCCAAATCCTGGACGTTCAATTTGGCATGTATGGCGGTGGCCAACACATCAATGCGTTTATCGACGCCCTGATCACCCACAATTTGAGCACCTAATAATTTGCCGGTCTGTTGCTCGACGACTAATTTCATGTGCAGCGCTTCTGCTCCAGGATAATACTCTGCGTGATCCAAGGGGTGGGTGAGGGAGAGAAAGTACTTCAACCCATAGGCCTCGGCTTCGTCTGCGCTTAATCCCGTTTTGGCAGCGGTGATACCCATGCTCTCGACAATGGCCGTTCCCAGTGCACCATGAAACTGTAAGTCTCCGCCGGCAGCATTGGCTCCGGCGACCCTCCCCTGCTTATTGGCCGGCCCGGCTAAAGGAATTCTTGCGTGTTGGCCGGTCACCAGATTGATGGTTTCGACCGCATCACCCGCTGCATAAATAGTAGGGTCAGAAGTTTGCTGTCGTGTGTTCACGGCAATGCCTCCTGCTGGCCCGATTTCAAGCCCCGCCGTTCTGGCAAGCTGGAGCTCCGGTCTGACGCCGATCGAAAGAATGGCGAGGTCCATCGGCACCCGTGTTCCGCTTTCCAATTCCGCTTCTTTGGCGAGGTCCCCCTCCTGCCGAAATCCGTTGATACCGTCACCCGCAATAATCTTTACTCCCTTTTCTTGCAGGTGATGCGCCACCAGGGTGGCCATGTCCTGATCAAAAGGAGGTAGAATTTGAGGAGCTTTTTCTATGATTGTCACGGTCAATCCAAGGCCCATCAGGGCTTCGGCCGTTTCCAGTCCAATAAACCCTCCTCCAATAACCAAGGCTTCCTGAGAAGGGTGGGTGGCGAGAAAGGTTTTAATGGCATCAGAGTCAGGAACGGTTTTGACGGTAAAGATATTCCTGGCGGGAATGCCGGGTATGTCGGGCATGATTGCTCCGGCACCGGGTGCCAGAATGAGTGTGTCGTAGGGGTGAGAAGTGATTTTTTGAGTCATCAAGTTTTTCACCTGCACGCACTTCGCCCTTCGGTCTATGTGAAGGACTTCGTGTAACACGTGGACCCGGACTCTGAATCGTTTCCAAAACCGTTCCGGGGTTTGAAGTAGGAGATCATCACGATCCGGAATGGTCTTTCCCACATAGTACGGGAGGCCACAGTTGGCAAAGGATACATAGGGCCCCTTTTCAAACATCACAATGTTTGCCGTTTCGTTGGTTCGACGCGCCTTAGCGGCCGCGCTGGCTCCGCCGGCCACTCCACCGACAATAATGATGTTGCGGGACATGCTCCTCACGTACTCCCAGCAGAAATTTACACGACCATATGTGCTTTGATGATGTTGGTTCCAAAGGAATGTCCCAGGCGTTCTCCAGTGACGATGACAACGAGACGGCCTTCTTGAAGCAGCCCAAGGGTTTTGAGGTAATCCTGGGCGGCATTAATGCGCTCATCGGTGGCATCAATTTGCGGAAAGACACATGAGACAATGCCCCATACTAAGATTAATCGACGGGTAACAGTTGGCGAGGGAGTCAGTGCGATAATCCGGACCGTCGGGCGGTGGCGGGCCAATAACATGGCTGTATGGCCGGACTCTGTGAAAACCAGGATGGCTTGGGCGCCAACAGATGTGGAAAGAGAGACGGCAGCCTCGCACACCGCTTCCGGAGTCGAGCGCAGGATTTTTGTAGGCGAAATGAGGTGTTGCCTTTGACGAAAAAGTTCTTTTTCTGTTTGTCGAATAATGCGATCCATGACCTCAACCGACTCGAGAGGGAAATTTCCCGTGGACGTTTCGGCGGACAACATGACAGCATCCGTTCCGTCCAGCACCGCGTTTGCCACATCCGAAGCTTCGGCGCGAGTGGGCGAAGAATTTCGAGTCATCGATTCCAGCATTTGCGTGGCTGTGATCACTGGTTTTCCCATGCGATTGGCCTGGGCGATGATCTGCTTTTGCAGGAGAGGGACTTCTTCCGGGCTCATTTCCAACGCCAGGTCGCCTCTAGCGACCATCACGCCATCTGCCGCATCAAGAATGGCATCAAGGCATGTCAGGGCTTCAGGTCTTTCGATTTTGGCAATGACAGGAATCAACGATGATCGATCGGTCAAAGCCGTTTGGAGCGTATGAATGTCCTGCGGATTTCGAACGAAAGAGAGGGCGATATAATCGGCTTGCACGTCGATGGCCACCTGAAGATCCCCGGCGTCTTTCTCCGTAAATCCCGGAATGTCGAGTCGGAGGCCAGGGAAATTGACACCTTTATGTGAGGTGACCTTGCCTCCGACCAGGACTTTGCAGATTAGTCGGTCGGTTTCTTGTTTTTCCATGGTGAGGGACATATTGCCGTCATCAATTAAAACGATTTGACCTGGTTTCATTCGATTCGGGAAATGGGAAAGGTGAACCGGCAGGGTATCCTCCGATTCGTTGGGTCTTGAGTTGTGATCTGACTTCGCAATCAGAATGATATCCTCACCTTTCTTCAAAACGGTTCCCTCGTTTGGAAGGTCCCCCAGACGGATCTTCGGACCTGCCAGGTCTACAAGGATGGCAAGTGGTGTCTTTTCTTCTAGAGCAAGGCGTCGAAGGCCTTGAATGGTTGTCCTGTGCCAATCAGTGGTTCCATGGGACATGTTAAACCTGGCAACATTGATTCCGGCATGGAGGAGTTGTTTTAAACATTCTTGGGAAGAAGTCGCAGGGCCAATTGTGGCTACAATTTTGACATGGCGCATGGGAATGGTCTCAAGAATTGGTTAATAATGGGCTAGCAGATATTGGTGGGGGAGGTGGGACCTTTTGTGACTGCAACAACCAAAAATTCCACGAGAATTTTTCTCAGATTTCATGGAGCATTGAATGGAAAAAATTTGTGTCATCGGGCAAACCCAAGAGAGATATTCCCCCGCTGATAGAATGGCCTACTAGCCAGGCTCCCGGGATTCATCGCGGTGATGCAGTTAAGGTTCGAAGAAATGAAAGAAGATGATTCAACTCTAATGCATTCAGATCGTTCCTCCAGGCAGGCATGGCTGTGCCCGCTCGGCCGTTGCGAAGGGTATCAAGAATGCTTTGATCTGATTGGTTGCCGAGTAACGTGAGGTTGGCCGCTGGGGGAATCAGAGCCTGTCCAATGGGACCATCCCCTTTCCCGCCAAGTCCATGACACGTCACGCAGTGTCGTTCATAGAGGGCTTTCCCTTTTTGGGGATCGCCAGATTGAGTGAAGGATTGAGCGGGTGTTTCCTTGTGGTCGTCATGCTGAGCGGTAGGCGTAGAAGGTGAAGGTTGGAGTGTATTTTGCGTCACCAGATAGTCGACCAATAGAGCCATGTCCTCATTTGAAATTGGACAGCCAAAGGTGGTTTTCATTTTGTTGACGATTTTCATCCAATGCTCACTGTGATGAGGTGGTTGCGTATACACATATTCTGCCGAGTGACACATGAGGCAGTAACGGCTTGCGAGTTCACTCCCCGGACCGGGTTGATAGGAAATCGGATCAGCAGGAAGGGTGAGAATGGATACCGGTACTCCGTCATCGCCACCGGTCGGCAGTCCCCAGGCAAACTCCGTGGCCCCAACCAACAACAAGAAGATCAAAATACAGATCATGAGGTGGCCTCAGGATGCATGAATATTCACACTTTCGACCACATTGCGAAGATATCCACTTGGATTCCATCGGGCACTGAACCGCTGTGATTCTCCAATCCGATTGATGGCCAGTGATTGGAGTGCATACGTATGCCCGGGTTTCGGAATAAACTGGGCTTCCCACGGACGAAAGCTGAAATCTCCAAAGTCTTTACCTAATCGAGCGGACTGCCATTCTTGGCCTCCATCCACGGAGAGCAACACGCGATCAATGCCATACCCCTGGTCAAAGGCAATGCCTTTAATGGCGCAAGGCTTCCCTCCCGGTATGGCTTGACCATCTTCCATATTAGTAATAAAGGAACGAACGGGCATTTTCCCGATCGGCACGGTATCGGTTAGGGCTTCTCCGGGATTTACGCAATGACAGGCATTAGCCGGTAAGCGATAGGCCTGTTTCGTCCAAAAATTTTGATCGGCCTGATTGAGCACTTCAATATCATTCAGCATCTTTACCCAATAGGTGGCATACCAGCCAGGCGCCACGAGGCGAAGAGGAAAGCCGTTCAGCATGGGAAGGGCCTCCCCGTTCATGGAGTGAGCGACCAAAACCTCTTCCTGGAGCGCATCATCAAGGGTGAGAGATTTTCGAAAATCAGCGGTACCCTGCGCGACGGGTTGGTCCAGGCCATCGAACCTCACCTGCACTGCGTCCCCCGATAGGCCTGCCCGATGCAGGAGATCACGGAGTCTGATTCCTTTCCAATTGGCGTTTCCCATTGCTCCATTGCCCCATTGTCCGCCGGGCACCCGGGGTTGGAAAAACCCGCGACTATTTCCTCCGCATTGGCAGACAGCCGCAATTTCGACTTGTTCAAATTGAGTGTGTAAATCATGAAGACTCAATGATAAGGATTGATTGACTCGACCGCGAATAGTCAGCCGGAAAGTGTTCACGTCAATTTCCCTAGGGATATTGGCGAGATGCCAGCGAACAAAAAATGCATCATTGGGCGTGAAGATGTCTTCATTAAAAATATGAAAGGGGGTTTCCAATTGAGGAGGCCTTGTGGTCATCACCATGAGGGGCCGCTTCTGGGGAAAAGCCACCAATGGACGGCGACCCCGTTCGAACGGAAGAGTGATCGCCGGGGAATCGTTGGCCCAGAGAACTCTAGGGGTGAGTAGGCTTACCAACCCCAGAGCCAGACTTCCCTTCAATAAATGTCGACGGTCTATACCCGGTTTTCCTTCATTCTTCATAAGTCAATCTACCGTGGTTCTTCCAAAGAAATCATATAGCCTGTCCAGGTATAAATCAGGCCTTTATGTTTTTCCTTCGTGCTGCGAAGGCACGAATGGACTGCCTCACTTACGGTGTCCGGTCATCAGGCATTCCGGAAAACAGCATCATGTGCATTCCCGGGTTCCCATTTCCATAATCCGATTTTATTGACTATCCTGCAGATCATTCAGCTGAAAAGAGGGATTTGAGGGGAAGCGAAGTCCTTCCCTGATCTGCCAGCGACCAGATGGATAATTCAGGGAAGAGCCCCTGCTGGGGAAGCCTGCTTTTCTAGCAGGGTTGTCCGTTAAAGACGCAAGGTTTGTATCGGCTCACATCAAAATCGGTCTCTTCCTGATAAACCTGTTCGTTGCCGTTGACACCATCGACAAACGGGTCATTCCACATCGTATGATTCCACCAATAAAAAATGGGAAACTCTAATGTGTAGTATACCGGATTCCCATAGGTGCTTCGCACATGTTGTTCGACGGTCCGTCCTGTGACGTAATCAGCTTTCCCATTTCCTTTTAAGGAATACAGGGACAGGAGGAGGCGGGATTCCTGGTCGTAGATCTCATCAATGCGAGTACTTTCGTCGGGTTCTGAAGGTAAAGTTAAGGTCGCTGAGGGGGCGGGAGTTTCCACTGAGGTGAACGCTAACCAGGTTGCAAGAACGACTAAAGGCATAACCGTCATACGCCAAGTCCTCCTTCCTAGATGTGGTCCAGAGTATAGCCCGGGAAGGAGGCCATGCTCATGAACGGAACAAATTAGGGTTGAACAACTGCAAGCCCATACGGAGCGGCTGATTCTTTTCCGTCCACCATATTGGTGAGAAGGGTAATACCTATCAATTCACCGCCTTTTCCAGCATGGAAGATTTTGGTCTTAGCCACTCCAAGCCTGGACCGTTTAGCATTATTGCCATCCTTGTGATTTCCGGTCAAGAGATTGGGGCCCCCACAATAATCAAAGCATAATGGCGGTGCCGAAAAAAATCAAATAAGGATCAGGGCCGGATCATTGCTCCGTGTACCCAGAAGGAATGGACGCCAGGCTGGAATGGGTGCTTGAATCACATATATATCGCAATCGTCTTTCCATGCGTGATCCACATTCCAGAGGTAGCGTCCAATGGTTCAATGCCCGGGAATGTTCGAAAATATTATGTCGCGGGAAGCGATCAACTCGATCAAGACCGAGTCAGAAAGTTCCGCAGGATCGACAGCAAAGACGTCATAAGGAATGCGGCACGATGGGACATTCGTCAACCGAGTTCAGATACAGCGTGTTCCCGATTTGATAGCCGCCGAAATCTGGCGTAAGAATTTTGGTATTCGTTAAGGCCGTGGATGATTTTTTGCCGATGATTTCTTAATGGTGACTACCAGGTATGCGTTTTCCCGTAGCGCCACGAAATCCTTGGTGCATCCGTAGCCGCGCAAATGAGGGTTTTTATCCGGCCCTGCTCCACCGGCCATGGAGTGTCATCGGCAAGCTGTTTGCCATCATGCTTATCCAAGATCCTGAATTTTCTTGAGTCGTTCATAGGCTTCACCGGAAGAGATGCCAGAGCCCATGAAAAGCTAAAATTGATTCCCAATGGCTCTTCTTTATGCCGGCCTCATTGGTGCGCGAGTAACAGAATCGTATGCTATTTCCCCCTCGATTCAATGCCAGTTCCAAATGATCTCACATACAGTATCACAAGCCAGGCTTCGTCTTCTGTCAAGACTAGTGGGATGAATGAGGCCATATCCGTACCCGGACTGCCGTTTTGCAAAATCCAGAAGAGCTCCCCATCCGTGCGAGCTGCCTGCCAGGTCTTGTCCGTAAAGTTTCGTGGGAGCCTACCTCGAAGGCCAGGAATGTCACCCAGGCCTTTGCCTTCTGGTCCATGACAGGTGACGCAAAATGCTTTCCCGTGAAAAATGTGTTTGCCCTTTTCAATATTTTCCGGGGTTGAAGGGAAAGGATTCTTATTCGCCCGGGCTTCCTGGATTTGTTCAGGAGGAACCCTGGGTTTCAATACTTCTGAATCGGCGGCATGCACGAGACCCATTCCGGCTATCCCCGCAACAAAAAAAGCCGACACAATCTTTAAATTTTTCTTAAGCAGGGTCAAGTTCAATGCCTCTCAAAGTAGAGTCCAGATCCCGGAGATTCCAAAAGGGAATCTCCGGGACCATCTTGGATTATTCCGGTTGATTAAAGATATGCCCGAGAGATTGCGGGTAGGTTACAGTCCCGTCCGGAAAATCTTTCCCCTTTTGCCATAGATGATAAATGACTCCGTCGGTTTTTGACGCGGCTTCGGCAATGGCTTTGACCTTTTCTGGATCATCAATATCTAAAATTTGTACACGCCCGGTGGCGATTTCCTGTTTATGATCATGGAAAAACCGATGCCATTGGATCAACGGCAAGGTCCGGGAAAGATCCTTGGACACGAAATATTCAATGGCCACAAGAGGGGCATTGGCGTCTGTGGTTTCAAAGAGGAGACATTGCAGGATCTTATCATTAATGCCTTTACAGTAGTGGTGATAGGGTCCACCTGGGGTGCCATCCGGCATTAAATGAGGGGCTTGCACATGGATGTCATATCCTTGGGCAGGTCCTGGGGCAGGCGCAGCCTCGCTCGTGGCTGGAGTGGTCATACACCCCATGGCCAAAAGACTAAAAGTCCCTAACATGAAAAATGAACGGATTGAACGCTGCATGGCAACCTCCTTTATGTTGTTCAGTAATAACCCTCCAACAATGTGGAAGGCCTTGGGAACCTGGTGAAAATTCGCCGCATACTATCATGTCGTTCTGTGAACGACCATTATTTGACGTCAATGCTCATAATGACAAACGGCTTGTTCAATTGGCTTCCCTGGGGTGGCTCAACGTAGCTGTCGTCATAGTAATACCATTGGAGGGGTATCATTTCGCCAAGTTGTTCAGGGTGCCGGGGCAATTTCGCCAGATCGAGCCCGCTAGCGATAAACTGATCGGGGTTTATGTAATAGACGATATCTTCTGTGGTTTGTTCGGGGTGTTGATTGAAATGCACCATATTATGCTTGGAGACGGTTTCCAGCATGCACATTTCCCCACTGGCCTTCGTGGCGTCGATGGGCATTAACTTTGAATCATCAGTTAACAAATTGGCAATCGCATTGATCTCTTTTTGGGCATTACCTTCCAATTGCAACACCGGCCCAAATTTCGCTTGTATGTCATTCAATTGAGTGGTGGCATCGGAATTTTCAGCAGCCTGGGCTCCTGAGGTTGAGGCAATTATTACAGCTACTAGCAAAAGCTTTCTCGCATTCCCATTCAAAAAAATCCTTCCCTGGCCCATCTAAAACCTTCTTGGTATTACGATAAGCAAAAACTTTCAAACATGAAAGTTTTTGAGTAAATAGAATGAGGAGCAATTACTCCCGGATCCGGTTATAGGGCAACTTGCTCAAGAGCATCCCCATCAGACAGGAGTCGGTAAGTCCTGCATGGATAAGTCCAACCCCTACCAGGGTTGGAAGGAGAAGGAATCCTGTGTGAACTGTCAGGCCCAATCCAACCCCTGCGAGAATTAATACCCCTGCGATGGCGCGCACTTGTCCTTCAAGGGAAATTCGTTGTTTTCCCCTGACGACAGGTTTGCCCTGATTAACCCAGGCCGTGATGCCTCCTTCGAGAATGCCGCAATTCGTTATCCCTTGGTTAATTAAATATTCGTAGGCAATCTTCACCCGGTTTTGTGTTCGGCAGATCAACATGATGCGGTGCTCACGAGAGAGGGTTTTCAGTTCGGTCACAAATCTGTGCAAATCCGGTAGAGGAATATTTCGAGCACCTGAAATATGCATACCTTCAAACTCTTGTGGTGTCCTGACATCGATATACAGAGGTTTCTTCAATGAAGGGGGCGACAGCTGATTGTTCTTACTCGTTCCCGATTTTGCTTCTTGATCTATTGCCAATAAATTCATTGGGGATCTTCCTTGTCCGTTTATTTCGCGCATGCGGATATGGTTTGGGGTTGAAACTTTTGGCGTGGATGACTCCAGGTGGTGAGCCAGGCGTCATAGCCACCGACAAGATCCATGGCTTGGGTTCGTCCGGCTTGTTCCAAAATCCCTATGGCGGTAGATGACCGGTATCCACTGGCGCAATGGACCACCACCGGGGTATCTGCAGGAATGTCCCGAACCTGTTCGGCCAGGTGAGGCAAAGGGATGTTGAGGCTTCCGTCAATATGCCCGGATTCCCATTCTTTGACCGATCTCACGTCGACGACCATGGGGGGATGTTGGGCCGTCAGGAGTTCTGCAAGTCCCTGAGCCGTGATGCGTTGGACTTTTTGGACCACATCAGGGTTCATCTCAAGGGATTGCATGCCGCCCTTCAAGTAGCCCAGGACGCGGTCAAATCCAATACGGCCTAATCGTTGAATCGCCTCCTTTTCATATCCAGGCTCTGCAATGATAACGATGGAGGATTTGGGGTTCAGAACTGTTCCGGCCCAGGTCGCAAACTTTCCTCCTAATCCAATGTTGAGACTTCCCTTCAGGTGCCCTCCCGCATATTCAACGGCATTTCTGACATCAAGGACTTGAACTCCATTTTCCTGATGATCCAAGACAGCCTGAAGGGAAAGAGGAGTCAGGCTGTCCCGAATCACATCATTCAGAACAGGATGCTGTTCCCTATTCATCCTTGCGTCATATCCAAAATACGAAGGCGCTTCAGGTTGATCAGCCGTAACCAGATCAATAAATTTTTCTTTCGTCATGGGTTGAAGTGCATAGTTTTCCCAACGCTGCCTGCCCAATGTGGACACCGTGTCGCTGCTTAAATTTTTTCCGCACATGGATCCCGCTCCGTGTGCAGGATAGACCAGTGTTTCATCGGGAAGACGCATGAGTTTATTTCGGAGCGAATCGTATAATTGCCCCCCTAATTCTTCGGCGGTGACACCAATGGAGGCCATAAGATCCGGTCTGCCCACATCGCCAATAAACAGCGTATCTCCCGTCAGCACGCAGTGCGGATGATCGGCGCTCTTGTCCAGGTCGTAGACGGCAAGTGAAATACTTTCCGGGGTATGCCCCGGTGTTTCTAGCACTTGAATGCGCACCGACCCAAACTCAAGAACCTCTTGGTCCCGAAAGTTTCGAATGGGGAAGTCGGTCTTGGCTTTGGCGCCAAGGCAGATCTCAGCGCCGGTTTGTCGTTGGAGTTCAAGGTGCCCGGCTAAAAAGTCTGCATGGAAGTGGGTGAGAAACACATAACGGATCTTCCAATCGTGGCGTCGGGCCTCCTGAAGATATTGCTCGATGTCCCTTTGAGGATCCACGACCACAGCGGTTGAGGTTTTGTTATCGCCGATCATGTAAGACGCATGAGCCAAACAACTCAAATAAAATTGTTTCACAATCATGATGAATACCCTCCTCTCCTTCGAAAAAAAGGAGCATTGGTTGAGATTAATTGAGCTCGTTTCGAAATATTCTTGTAAGATTCTTTCCTTGTACCATCCTTACGCATGGATTGTGCCAGATGATGATACGCGGAAGAATTTGAAAATTTTATACAAAATCAATGCTTTAGTGGATAAGTTGAAATCAGGAGAGGCCTGAGTATGGCCTGAAAGTCAGATGACCTGAACAAAATACGCTAACTGTTAAGTTAACGTGTTAACGATCTGATTAGGCGTTGGGAGGAGTCTGAAGCTGTTTGATTTTCTTCCAAAGGGTGACTCGACTCACTCCAAGAAGCTTGGCAGCTTCCGTTTTGTTGCCTTTGGTCTGTTGGAGGGCTTCCGCAATACGAGCTTCCTCCTCCGGTGGAAGGGAGTGCTCTGTGCTGGTCGAGAGCGGTTTGAGGCTTCGGGACCTTGGAGGACTCTGAACTTCTGAAGGGAGGTCCCACAGGGTGAGGCAATCACCATTCACGGTGACGAAGGCGTGTTCGATCGCATTTTTTAATTCGCGGACATTGCCGGGCCAGTTATAGTCAGTTAACCGTTGCAGGGCATCCTGGGCAATGTCTCCTATTTCGCGACCAAACGTCTTGGAGTTGGCCGCCATGAAATGGTGAACCAGGAGAGGAATGTCTTCTCGTCGGGCTCGCAATGGTGGAAGGGTAATCTCGAACACATGAATCCGATAATAAAAATCTTCCCGGACCGTGCCTTCTGCCATAAGGGCTTTCAAATCCCGATTGGTGGCCGTAATGAGACGGACATCGACCCGCATGCCCCGGTCATCTCCAACCCGGCGTATTTCGTTTTCCTGCAGGACCCTGAGCAATTTTAATTGCAGGAGAGGGCTGGTATCTCCGATTTCATCTAAAAATAACGTGCCACCGTCAGCGGCTTGAAAAACCCCGATTTTATCGCGTATGGCGCCGGTGAACGCCCCCTTCACATGCCCGAAGAGTTCACTTTCAAGCAAGGCTTCTGGAATCGCTGAGCAATTGATGGCGAAAAAGGGTTTATCGTTTCGATCACTTAAGGTGTGAATGGCTCGGGCCGCCAGTTCTTTTCCGGTGCCGGATTCCCCGGTGAGCAATACCGTGACATCGCTTTGTGCAGCCAGTCGGAGCCGGCGAAACACCTCTTGCATCGCCGGGCTTTTGCCGATGAGCTGTTGAAAGGACTCACGGGATTTTGCCTGTTCCTCCAGCACGGCAATTTTTTGGTTATTCAAAATAAATGAGGTGAGGTCGGTAAAGGTTCCGACAGCGCCCCCGACCTGGCCTTGTTCATCCCGGATGATTGAAACATTGCCGAAGAGGTAGAGTTCGCGGCCGTCTTTCCCCAGCACTTTGCATTCCTGATTGCAGATGCCCCAAGGATAGGGGGTGGGGTTGTCCAAAAATTCCGTCAGGATGCGAAAGCCCTTGCAATTTTGACCTTCTAGAATATGACAGGATTTCCCCAGGATATCCTGGCTGGAATATCCCGTAATGCGAGCTGCCCCGGTGCTCCAGGCGACAATGTGACCTTTCGCATCGACCGTGAACACGCCATCCGCCATGACGTCTACCATGTTGCTGAGGATGGCGGGATTTTTCCGGAAATCTAGCTCCATGGTCTGTGATTCAAAGAATGTTCATAGGGTGAGATTGAGCGGGTTAAAAAAAGGGGTAGGTGAACCAAGAAGGCTGGAGAACGTGTATTGAGACAATACCATTCTCCAGCCTTGCGTGATTTTTAGGTTGTCCGTAATTTCATAAGGCCTCATACACCTAATTTGTAGGTTCTACCTGTGCTGCCAGCAATGACTTGAAGGCGGGATCATTCTCGACTAACCCCTTCAGTGTATCGTTGTGCAACATATACGCCCAGCTTTGCGGGCTTGAGCCGGGAGTTTTCTCAAACCAGTCACGTGCCTGCTGCAGGAGACCCAGCATCGCCTGATTGTCACGGGGAACGTGAAATGCCAGGCTATAGGCCATCGCATAGGTTGCCGTAAATTTGTTAAGGGGATCTTTCGTGAGCTCGAACGCTTTCTGAGCCGCCTCATAACCTCTCTGAATGTCGGGATCGTCATAATGCCGATTCCAGGCCACTTTTCCAATTCGGGCCCAGGCTAACTCTAAGAGCACTTGTGCGCGAAGCTCTTCCTGTTCGGCTGGCACCTCAGTCAATAATTCCTGTGGCGCAGACAGGGCCGCCATTTGATCGTTCGTCCACCGGTAGGTCGAGGACAATCGAATCCGGTTGTTGAAATCACCGGGCTCCAGAGATGCTAATGCCTCCATTACAGGGATCATTCGATAGAGATAATCGGCTGGCATCGGCTCAGACTTCCCGCCTATTTCCATTCCCAGGGACAGATCAAATCGATCGGTTTGGGATTGCACCGTCCAATACAGTTCGTTGAACCGTTGGGCCAGACGCTCATCACCCAATTGAAGGCCGTTCAAGCGACCTCCATACTCTAGAAATCCTTGGTATAGTTGATCTGAAAAAACCTCCAGTGCGGGTTTGTGGGAGGGGCCAATCAGCAAAACCCGGTTCAGTCTCATCACGGATTCCAGTCTGGTCGGTGCAGTTTGTGCTTGTTGAATTCCTGTTTGGATAGCTGGCAGGCTCTCTGGAAGACCAAACCATTCTGTTGAGCGCGGAACATAGCCACCCGGGTCCACGACGAATGGAATGGTGGTGCCACGGGGGCCATCGAGCACCAGATCCAGCACGGCACGATCCGTTGGAAAACCCAATTGTTTCAGATCTGAGAGCACGACCCACTTCACGTTGACGGATTTGACGACTCGCTGGGCTTTTTTGTAGGGCACGGCCCAATCCTCGGCACCGGGCGCATTGGCGATGGGTGCCGTCAAGGCATTCGGATAAGACACCTTGGTGGTGAGAAAGGCTGTGGGTGCGGCTACCACCCTGGTCTCATCCGGAGAAGGAAATGAGGCATGGGGCAGGGTTCCCGATTCCACGGCCTCAATGAAAAATGGAGTTGTAGGTTCTTGAACTGCAATGGCCTTCATAACAAAAAACGATGGAGCCAATTGCTGATTAAGCGTCTCCGCAATATAAAATCGTTCGAAATCGGAAAAATCGACCAGTTTTCCCGGTCCCGGCCAGACATTATCTAATGCCCGGTCATTTTGTTGAATGGCTCGTTGGTGGGACTCCTGCCGACGCTGGTCACACCATTCATAGATGGGGTTTGACGGGTCGGGAAAGTTTCCGTTTGACAACAACTGCTGTTGAGCCATCTGATGTAAGCACACAAAATCCCGTTGGCCCGCCGCGACTTGATCCCCCTTTCCGACCGCATTGGCATATTCCCGAACGGTGGAGAGCAGGGCTTCCTCATTGACGGACGCGGGATCGGCGGCCCACACAGGAGCGGAGGCCAAAAGCACAGAACCACACAGGAGGCCTACCAGTTTGAGCGTAGGCCACATCCGGTGAACAGGGGACCCGAGACGATAATCTGCCTCAGGTTTCAGGGTATTTGTCTTAGTTGGTTGACGACGAACAATACTCATGGAACCAAACTCCTCCTCAAACATGCTTGGTTAATGATTTTGTGTAGCAGAGAGGGGAATGTCCCTCATAATCCAGGTTGCTAATCTACCACACCCTCATTCTTATGCACCACGATGGTACCCTGCATCACATGACCTGGTAAATCGCAAAAATAGGGAAACGTACCGGGATGCGATGGGATAAAAACAATGTCGGTTTGGCCTCGGGTGGGAAGCAAAACGCGGCTAAGACCTTCTTTGGAAAACTGTGGAGCACCACTTCCGCTGACATTCAGGTGGATATCGGTAAGTAGGCCGATTGGCAGAAATGCATGCAGTTCCGAATCCAGGTTTTTGAGGACCAGCCGGGTTTTTTGCCCCACGGTGAGTGAAAGGGTGTTGGGGCTGAATTCCCGGGATTTAATATTGATGGTCACGACTTGTTCTTGGGAATCAGTTGCAGGAGCGAGACTGACCGGGGTCGCTCCCCAAACTGTACCCGACTCCGGGAATGCAAACACCGTGAGGCCAAGCATCAGAATGAAAACCTGAAAAAATTTAAATAATAAGGCCAGGGGAAACATCATGATGGGAATATTATACCGGTTAGCGATTCTAGGGCGAAACGAGTAGGCGGAATTGTTCGTCAGTTCCCTACAAAAATATGGCACAGCCGTAAGTGAAAATATGTATAAATGGGAAAAGATTTTGGAGAGGAAAGAGAAAATATTAAGATCGGGCCGAAACGTCCGAAAAATATGAAAATACATCAGGAGAATGGTATACGGTGCATCTCTTAGAATTATTAATCGGGGATGATCCTCTTTCGATGGCCATAGCCCTGGTATTGGTCCTGAGCGTGCTGGCGTATGGATGGTTTGAGGTTCGTCGAACCGCACGCCTCCCTTCTATCGGGATGGTCCTGATCAAAAATCGATTGAAGACGACCAGCAAACTCCCAACTCCGCGCCGATAGTAAGCCTTCCCCGTCCTCTCGTTTTTCGGCCTCAAGCCGCAACCCCGACAACGCTTAGCTGTTGCGATTCCCCTGTATGCAGCCGGGATGGATATCGACCATCCGGTCTGGACACACACTTTTGTGATCTACCATCCTGCAACGGGAATTTCAGCATCAGACAACGGTGAACGTTGCCTAGAAGGAGGCTGACGAGGGAGAGAGAGTCGCGGTTGAAAGAGGGCGACGGCCAAGGTTTCGCGTGAATGCTTGGCGAAGGAGGATTCCATGGTCATGGCAGATCCCGTGGGATTCCGGTTCATTGATTTCTCCGGATTCCCCAGGGTTCCTTCCAAGAATTCCAGCCTTGCCTTCCTGTCGACACCATGCACAAATCCGAATCATGCATTCTCCTTTTTTTTAAGGGCACACCCAACCACACGCGCACCCAATAACCATCAGCTCCTCAGCATAAGACTTCTGCATTATGGCAAAAGCAATTATTGAACCTAAAAAATATGATCCGTAATATATTGTATGTATTGGTGTTTTTCAATTTTCAAAGAATTAAAAATAATGGTTGTTGAGAAAATACCACACACAGTTGAATCGAAAGAGATACGGCTCCGAGGGAAGCGTTTTGAAGCAAACACTAATGTGGAATTTCTTGCCGAGTGTCTTAAAGGCTTTTGCGGTCACCGCTGAAAAGGTCTCTAAAGTGATGCAACGATGATTGTGGTTGCCCGACCCCGGCTAGGTCACGGATAATGAACTCATGGCCAAATTAGAACATCTCAATTTTCAGAACACCTATGCAGGCCTGCCCGATGTGTTTCATGAGCGGGTCAAACCAACGCCTTTTCCTCATCCTTACCTTGTGAGCGTGAATCCGGCAGCTGCAGAATTACTCGATATTGACCCCACGGAATGGACCCGTCCGGAGTTTGCCGAATACTTCTGCGGGGCCAGGCTGTTGCCTGGGAGCGATCCCATTGCCATGTTGTATTCGGGGCATCAATTCGGGCATTACGTGCCACAGCTCGGTGATGGGCGGGCCATCATGCTGGGGGAGGTGCGCAATCAAAACGGGGAGCGATGGGAGTTGCAATTGAAAGGCGCAGGGCTCACGAGATTCTCACGCGACGGCGATGGTCGGGCAGTGATGCGTTCGACTATTCGGGAATATCTTTGTGGGGAAGCCATGCATGGATTGGGCATTCCCACAACACGCAGTTTATGTATTGTGGCCGGAGAAGAAATTGTCTGGCGGGAAACTCCGGAACCGGGAGCCATGTTGCTGCGGATGTCGCCGACCCATGTGCGGTTTGGCAGTTTTGAGGTGTTTTACTATCGCCGCCAACATGAATACCTGAAAACGCTGGCAGACTATGTTATCGAACATCACTATCCGCATTTGGTAGGAGCAAAGGATCCCTACGCCAGGTTGTTGCATGAGGTAGCGGTTCGCACCGGGCAGCTCGTGGCCCAATGGCAAGCTGTGGGGTGGGCGCATGGTGTCCTGAATACCGATAACATGTCGATCCTCGGCTTGACGCTGGATTACGGTCCGTTCGGATTTATGGAACGCTACGATCCGACCTTTATCTGTAATCATTCAGACCATCACGGCCGGTATTCCTTTCAGAACCAGCCCGACATCGGTTTTTGGAATATTCGGGCGCTGGCCAGAGCCTTGTCACCGTTAGTGGACCAAGACGCAGTCAACGGCATACCGGAAATCTATGAAAAAGCGATGCTGGCCAAGTATGCCGAATTGATGCGGGCTAAGCTGGGGCTGGTCGAAGCGCACGCGGGAGACGACAAGCTCGTGACCGATCTGTTGAACCTCATGGACTCCAGCCGAGTGGATTACACCAACTTGTTCCGGGAATTGGGAACCGTCCGTCAGGAGAGTTCGTCAGCGCCGGACGCATTACGAGACCAATTCCTTCATCGGGAAGCGATTGACGATTGGACGGCACGATATCGGGAACGGCTACGGGCGGAAAAAAGCAATGACGAAGAGCGCCAAGTCAGAATGGATCAGGTGAACCCCAGGTACATCCTTCGAAATCATCTCGCACAACAGGCCATTAGCCAAGCGGTTCGGCAGAAGGACTATTCCGAAGTTGATCGATTATTGAATCTGCTGAGCGACCCGTTTACTGACCGCCCCGGCATGGAATCCTATACTGTGCTTCCTCCGCCCGGTGAGCCACCGATTATCGTTTCGTGCTCTTCGTGAACCATTCAACAACAAGATAGGTAAAACCTGGTCGGGGATTTCCAATCATCCGTCATGGGAAGGGAGTGTCATCATAAATCTGGATTTGAATGGTAAAATGGCCTTGGTGACGGCGTCCTCAGGAGGCATCGGGCTGGAAATCGCGCGTGCTCTCGCTGCCGAGGGCGCCAAAGTTGTGATGAACGGTCGTACGCAGGCCAGTGTGGAGCAAGCTATGGCGGAGATCCGGGCCGATCTTCCCCATACAGAGATGATCCCTCTTGTGGCTGACAACGGGACTGACGCCGGTTGCAATCTCACCATCTCCCAGGTGCCCAAGGTCGATATTCTGATCAACAATCTCGGCATCTACGAGGCTGTCGGATTTTTCGAGGAAACAGATAAGGCGTGGCAGAGGATGTTTGAGATCAACATCATGAGCGGCGTGCGGCTTGCCCGCCATTACCTCCACGGCATGCTTGAACGTGGTCACGGGCGAGTCGTCTTCATTTCAAGCGAATCGGGCGTCTCCCCGGCTCCCGAAATGGCCCACTACAGTGCAACCAAAACCATGCAATTAAGCATCGCCCGCTCGTTGGCCGAACTCACCAAAGGGACGGAGGTCACGGTCAATTCAGTGCTCCCGGGACCTACCCGCACGGAAAGCGTGGAGAAGTTCATCCGGAACATATTCCCTGATCTTCCGCCCGCGGAAGCCGAACGCCGTTTTATGTCAGAGAATCGCCCGACTTCCCTGATCGGTCGGCTGATTGATCCAAAAGAAATAGGAGAGATTGTGGCGTTTGTCTGTAGTGCCTGCGCCTCAGTGATCAATGGGTCTTGTATCCGGGCTGAAGGCGGTCTCGTGCGGACAGTCTTTTGATGGAACAGACCAATAAGCAGAAACACCCCTTTGAAAAATCCTTGTATGTAATCAGGAAAACAACAGAAGGAGCAATCCGCTTCTTGGTAAGGAGCGGGCTGAGGGGATAGAGTGATTCCATGCGCATGATTCTTCTTTTTCTCCTTCTCATGATTATTGTCTTGGGACCCCAACTGTGGGTGTGGTGGGTCTTCCGCCAATATCGTCAACACCGTGAGGATCTTGGAGGGACGGGTGGGGAGTTAGCGCGTCATTTGCTCAATCGGTTCGGTTTGCAACGAGTGCGAGTTGAGCCCACGCCGATGGGAGACCATTACAATCCCGAAACCAAAGTCGTTGGTTTGAACCCGAAGCATTACAACGGCAGATCCCTCACCGCGGCAGTCATCGCGGCGCATGAAGTCGGCCATGCGTTGCAAGATCATGAGGGCTATACCCTCTTGAAAGATCGAACCCACCTGATCAAATTTGCACAAAAAGCCGAAAAGGCCGGGTCCTATCTGATGTTGGGTATTCCGGTCCTGGCTGGAGTAACCAGGATCCCTGCCGTGGGTCTTGCCGTCTTAGTCGTGGCGATTGGAACCATGAGTGTCTCTGCCATGGTGCATCTCATCACCCTACCAGTGGAATGGAATGCCAGCTTTCGTCGAGCCCTGCCGATCCTCAGAGAAGGCGGATATCTGGCACCTCCGGATTTGCACGGCGCCAAACGTATCCTCACCGCCGCCGCCCTCACCTATGTCGCCTCCTCTCTCTTCAGCCTGGTTAACATGTGGAGATGGATTCGGCTGGTCCGCCGCTAACTAAGTGTGGGGGATAAATTCAGTAAATCCGGGACCGACAAGCCGATCGAAAATGGGAAGTCTTCTTCCCGACGTTAGGCCTTATTTTTCGCTGATGCACGTGCCAAGTTTCCTGAATTGGCTTAGCACCATTTTTCAAATTAATGGCCGGGCAGGGCTGGAATTTCTTCCATGAACGGACGATTGGGCTGCCTTCCGATTTTCCTATTTCTGCTGCTGCTCTTCCTGCTGCCACTCGTGTTTGCCCAATTCATGGGCCTGGCCCTGGCCAAACTGCGATTGGACCCCTCTGTCGCGATGTTTGTGATCGTGGGAATTTTCCTGGGGAGTGTCGTCAATATTCCCTTTACCCGTATTACCCGTCAGGATGAAGTGATTGCTCACCCCTACCCTCTGTTTGGTTTTCTGGACATTGGGTCTCACCTCCAACGAAGCCCGAATGAAACCATCCTGGCCGTCAATTTGGGAGGCTGTGTGATTCCCACGCTGGTGGCGGTGTATGAAATTCTTCAAATTCTTAGGGACTCCTGGATCTACCTCCTTCCGATCGTGTTGGCGATAACCATCAATACAGCGGTTTGCTACCGGCTGGCGAAGCCGGTCAAGGGAATCGGTATCGCCATGCCGGCATTGGTGCCGCCGCTGGTGGCAGCGCTGACAGCACTACTCCTTGCCCCCGAGGAAGCACCATCGGTGGCCTTTGTTGCCGGGGTGTTTGGTCCCCTCCTGGGCGCTGATGTCTTGCACATACGGGAGATCCCGCGCATCGCGACGGGCATGGCCAGCATCGGGGGAGCCGGCACCTTTGACGGCATTGTCCTCTCGGGAATCCTGGCCGCCTACCTGGCGTAACCCTATAACAAAAATGGTGCGATGTGTTGTAATTTTGGCTACACAGCAGTGAGGGACACAATATTGATTCCGGCGTGGCCGATGGGGTCGGTCCCCAATGGGTTGAGTCGTTCCTGATGACTGTCGCGAGCATTCACTCGCCTGACGGATGGGAACCGGTATGAGCTGGTCCTACTGAGTCCGGCAAAGAGGCGCCCGGGCATCCCACCAAAAAATTTTCTACCCATTTTAATTCCAATATTCAGAAATTTTAAAAGAAAAGATATGATACTATTTCGATCCGTACAGGTTCTGAGCCTATCACAACTCTAAAGACCCAAATTAAAACGCCCCTAAAAATTCTAGTTTCTCCACCTAAATCTATATTCGAGTTGCAGGATACTTCGATTTTTGTCTTTACTGTAGGCTCAGCCATGGACTGATAATTAAAATTTCCCGCTACGTGCGGGGTCGGGCTTCAGTATTGCCTCATGCCGGCATTGGGAGCCCGAGAGAAAAAGTCGGCAGAATTCCAGGAATGTTGGATGGAGCAATAAAGGTGGGAATACACGGATTAACCTTAGAAGCGTGGCTGTACTCCTGATTGCGGGATAGACGTCCGAAAAGAAGAATGCACGTTTATGCTCACTTATTGGCAATAACCTCCGCTCGAAGTGTTGCGGCCCATCCAGACTCCCCCGGCGAAGTTACATGAGGATTCGTTCGTGGCCTTTCCCCTTTCGGCCTGGCGAGCAAGGGCTTCGGCTTCCATTTTGTCAAACTCTTTTCCTTTTTCCCGCATGTATGCCAATCGTTCGTTGTGGTTGCGAAAGGTGACCCCTACGGGATCGGCCGGGCAGCGTAGAAATCCAAGCGTCTTCTGCTCTTCCTCATTTCGGAAGCCGATGCAGTTGGAGTAATTGTTGAGCCAGCGCGCCCAATAGTTTCCGTCCGGATGTCCAAGGCTGGCGGCTTTCTTAAACGTTTCGATTGCAAGTGCCCGGTTTTGTGGCACGCCCATGCCGAATTCATACATGCGACCCAAAGCGAACGCTCCATCCTTGTACTTCGGTGCGCTCAGGGAATATAGGCGAAAGGCTTCAGCCCAATTCTCTCCCACACCCTTTCCCAATTCGTACATTAGGCCGAGTGTTTTCTGGGCAATGGCATTCCCCTGATCGGCGGATTTGCGGTACCACGCCACAGCCTGACTTTCGTTTTTCGGGACACCTTCGCCAAATTCGTATTGGACGCCGAGCGATAGCTGGCATTGATGGTTGCCCATGTCCGCGCACTGGCGATACAGCCTGGCGGCCTTGTCGTATTGCTTCTGTTTGTAGGCGCGATAGGCTTCCTCTTTGATGCTCTGTCCGGCTTTGGGGTGCAAGCGATCCTGTTCGTGCTTTTCAATAAATTTCGGCGCGGCCTTGTCCCCCAGGGTTGCGGCCTTGTCGAGAAGCTCTCGCGCCTTAGCTTCGTCGTGCGGTACGCCCAAGCCGAGACGGTATAATTCTGCCAGGCGCCGAACGGCTGCAGGGTTTCCATTATCCATGCCTTTTTGATACCACTTGGCTGCAGTAGCGGGGTTTTCTGGAACTCCGTTTCCTTTTTCATAGAGGATGCCCAGGACAAGTGGTGCCCGCTTGTCACCGGCATTGGCGGCTTTTTCCAACCAGGGGAGCGCCTTGTTGATATCATGTTGCACGTAGAGATGAATCGCTCCCGCGCAAAACATGGAATCCACTTTGCCGGATTTCGCCGCGACAAGATGGCTCTGCAGGGCGATACCGGCCGGTGATTTCCCAAGGCAGTCTTCTTGAAACGAGCCTGCGGCAAAGAGAAGACTTCCGGACAATATTCCGCCCAGCACGAACCACGCCAGAATGAACTGGTGCGTGTGGACAGAAGAAAAAATTGAGAAGTAGGAGGAAAACGGTATCCGCATACGGGACCTCCCGGGGAAAGGAGAATGCGCCAAAGATTACTGCCGGATATTTAAGGTGTCAATGCAATGCGTTAGAAAAGCAGATGGGTCAGAATAGCCCGCTGTTCTCGGGAAAAACCCAAGTGCCAGGGAAATGTTAAGCGCTGGCTCTTCTTCTTTTATGGCGGATAAGGTAATTTGGTGCCCCATAGATCTTCGCCGATTTTGATTATTAGACGCTCAAAGCATTCTTACGAATGCGGGTGGAAATTCTAAGCGATGGAGATGAACCAGCCTCCTGGACTCAGCAAGCCTGCCGACACTCACTCGGCTGAGACACCTATGTCTCCGGAGTTGTGGACTATTGGCCATTCGACGCGACCTATTGAGGAATTCGTCGGGGTACTTCAATCACATGGCATTCAAGTGCTGGTCGACGTCAGAACGATTCCGTTTTCCCGACGCAATCCGCAGTTCTACCAGGAGACTCTTGCCCAGAGTCTTCGTGAAACCGGGCTGCAGTATCGGCACATGCCGGAGTTGGGAGGTCGGAGGAAAACCCGGCCGGATTCGGTGAATGTGGGATGGCGGAATGAGGGTTTCCGAGGTTACGCGGATTACATGCAAACTCAAGAGTTTTGGGATGGGCTGGAGGAACTGGTGAATATCGGACAGCAGTCACCATCAGCCGTGATGTGCGCGGAAGCGGTTCCTTGGCGCTGCCACCGGACGCTCATAGCGGATGCATTGGTCATCCGTGGTTGGACGGTCCACCACATCATCTCGGCAAGTTCTCTCAAAACACACACCCTCACGCCCTTTGCCAAATCTGACGCAGGTCGCCTCACCTATCCGACTGAGAGTTCATCGGATCTCAATCTTCGGCTCTTCTAACAAAAGAGTGGAAACGTGGGCTTGAATTTGTTGGCTGAAAGACTCTCCGGAATGGGTAATTTACGATTCCAATACGATCGGCGGCGGACACCCGCATAAACAAATTTTGCTGATACGGTTCCCCCTGGGGTTATGCCAGGGGGAACCGCCCGGAGGTGCCTAATAGGCAACATGCCGTGGGCCCATATGACCTTGGAAATTTTCAACCCTCCCATATTGGGTAGGAGATTGTGAAATTTCGATATCCCGGTTAATTCTTCTGGGAAAGCGCTTTTGGCTTTATCGCTAATTTATTGACGACCTTCTGCACTCCCTCCGTCTTTTTGGCAATTTCCACAGCTCGTTCGATCTGATTTTGTGTTTCAACAAATCCACTTAACATGACCGTGCTTCGGTACGTATCAACCTCAATTTCAAACGCATCCACCAGGTCATCGGCAATCAGTGATGATTTGACGGATGAGGTGATCACGGCATCGTCAACCGTGGTTCCGACGGTCCGCCCATGTGGATCACTGGCACATGCTGAAAATGCCAATGCACATGCCACACTGAAGACCACTAGCATGGTTTTGACTTTCAGTTGATTGGTGAAGGTGTTGATCATAACAATTCTCCTTTTGTGAAATGAAAGTTTTTGGACACAGCCTTGATGCCATTCAGTAATAGACTGAGTCAGTATGATTCAAAGAGGGGAGAAGCAGAATTGATAAAAACCCTTGATTGTTGACTAGAAGTGCCTGGGTTCGGGGGTCGTCAGAGCAGAAATAAGTTAGGAGGTCTGAGAAAAGGTTTGGAAAGCAAACAGGAAGCGGGTATGAACAGGTCGAGGTAGTTGTAAAAATCGGGTTGTTTAATCTCCTTTTGCTTTTATCTGATCCAGGAGAGTTTCAACGGGAGTAGTGAGACTTTTGCTGCGGTTGCAGGCCTGACAGGCCGGGACGACGTTGCCTCTGGTACTTTTTCCTTTCCTGGCCAATGGCACCACGTGGTCCATGGTCAGGTTTTCCGCTCCCACTTGCTGATGACAAAAGTGGCACTCCCCTTTTTGGATCTGAGCCTTCCACCATGGGGTTTTCCGTAATTTTTTCCCGTTTTCGCGCTCAATCCGTATATGTCGTCGGATCGTGTCATCGTCACCGAGTGAGTAGAACTGTTCTGGTTGGGTCATAAGGGAAGGTGGCCTCTGTTTATAATGCTTTATGCGGACTTATGACTTTTGAAGTCATGAGCCGGGTTAACCTGCTTGGGTCTGTTGAAAAAAGCCGCCAGCGGCGTTCTCGCCACTTTTCCGTGCTCACGTACGACGCGTACGCTCCGCGCGCAAAAACGGCTGCGGCCTTGCTGGACGGACTTTTTTGAACCGACCCGGAGCCTTTGATGGGTAAACTAATCCTGGGCAAATTTTCCCTTGAACATCTTTATTATTCAACACTCCCTGCTTTGAAAGATTGTAGCGCTTGGGTCGGCGATTTTTAAAGACAAGGAGGTTTTCACGCCCGGGCACAGATTCTTCGCGGGGCCTCAGGATGCCAATGATTTGAAGCGGGCTCTTACCGCCAGGTGGTGTTCGTGCAGCGTTTGATAGGGAAATCGAATGTTTTATAACTTAATCCAGCGCCAGAGTCAGGCATTTGGCGGAGCCGCCGGCTTTGAGGAATTCATCCAGTTCTACCGGGTGGGTGGTATAGCCCTGCTTGTGTAACCATGCCATTGTTTCCGGGCATCCGGTCGGCAGTACGACATGGCGGTCGATACACACCGCATTGCAGGCAAACCGCTCGCCTTCCTGGGGTGGGACGGCAAATCGTTTTTTCTGTTCTATGCGAGAGGCCAGCACGGTTTGGGCGTACGTATCGAAACACGGGGGAAAGTACAGGAGCTCTCCTCCACTGAGTGGACAAAAGCAGGTATCCAGGTGGTAAAACCGTTGATCCACCAGTTCCACAGGCATGATTTCTTTCTGGAAAATTTTCGACAATTGGACATAGGCTCGGATATCACTGCGTTGCCGGTAGCCGCCGATCCAGAAATCTGGAAATCCCAATAAGTCCCCGGCCCCTTCAAAGTGTATTCCGGCGTCAAGGTTGATGACTTCATAGCCCTTCTTAATAAACCAATCAATGAAATATCGTTCCTCACCCTGCCGTTCCGGGTGGCGGAATTGACTGGGTACAGCCTTTCCGCCGTGGATGACACCCGCATTGGCGGTAAACACCAGATCAGGCAGTTTTGGTACCGGTTCCATAAATTCAAGTTTGGCTCCAACCTCGTTTTCCAGTACCTGAGTCAGCGTCTTCCATTGGGTTCTGGCACGATCTCCATTGGATTGATTGGACATTCTCATCCATGGATTAATTTCATATTCGATACCAAAATAATCCGGCGGGCACATCAGTAAACGGCTCATGATATTGGTTTCCTGCTACCCTTTCCAGCCGAGTTCACGGGCCAGTTCCCATAAGAAAGAAGAAGAATCCATCACCAGTCCGACGGCTTGGAAGCTTCCACGGTCACTCAGCTTTGTGGGAACGGCGGGATTGATGTCGACACAGACGGTAGGTACCGATGCCGGTAGCAAATTTCCCGTCGCCACGGCATGCAGAGTGGAGGCCACCAACAAGGCCAACCCCACGCCGGGAATGGCAGCGCGCATGGCTTCCTGGGCTTTAATGGAATCGGTGATGACGTCCGGCAAAGGGCCGTCGTCGCGAATCGTCCCGGCCAATACCATCTGGACTCCCTGTCGTACGCAGGCCGCCATGATCCCTTCTTTGATGAGGCCACCCTTGACGGCTTGCTGAATGCTTCCCAGGGCCCGGACACGATTGATGGTGCGAAGATGATGCTCGTGTCCATGGGGCACCGAACGGCCAATACCCAAGTTATATCCCAATGACGTACCGTATAGGCTGGCTTCCATGTCGTGAGCGGCCAGGGCATTCCCGCAGAAGAGCACGTGGACATACCCCGCTTCGATGATCCATGCCAGGGCTTCCCGTCCTCCCGCGTGGATGATGGCCGGACCTCCGGCAAACAACACCTTTCCTGATCCTTTGCCCTCTTTTCGTTGTTGGTGGATCGCCTTCATTCGCTTGGCCACATCGGCGATGATATGACGGTGAGGACGTTCGGAAGAAACCTGGGCTTCCATGAACCCGAACACATCGCGTTCTTTTGGTCGTTCCAGCGGGAATACCCGAACCCCTTTCCGCCCCGTAATGACCAGGTCGCCTTTTTTGACCGAGCCCATGGAAACCATTTGCGCGGACGGGGGAGAGGTCTTCAGCCTGATGACTAAATCCATTTCGGGTTGCGGAACATCGAGCCAATTTCCCTGCCAACGGATTTGAGTGGCCAGATGAGAGGTCGCGTAAAAATCCTCCGGTAAAATTCCATCAGCCGGGGCTGGCTCAACCGTGCAGTCTTCCTCTGTCTCAACTACTGCCCCATGGGGTTGGATGGTTTTCAGGATTTCCTGTAGTAACTCCATCGTGGGAGCTTCAATCAGGATGGTAGCATGGGAAGTGTCTTCCCGTCGGGTTCCAACCGTGACTTCCGAGAGGGTGAAGGTCCCTCCCAACATGACAATGTCATCCAGCACCTTCGCGAGGATCAGTGAATCAATGATATGCCCTTGGATGGTGACGGTTTGAACGATCATGATTTTATTTTACCATGAATTTCTGTAAAGGCTTGATGAAAAAAGTGCTCGGGGGTTATTGCTACGCGCGACGGCGAAGAGGGGCGTGGAATAGTTGTCGCTCATGATGCCATGGCCTATTTGGTCAGAACTTGTGAAGGAAACGGGGGAAGAATCATTCTCTTGCGTTTCCTGAGGGTGCTATACTAAGGATATCTATCATCCTGGGGGAACCAAATTTGAACCAGTATCTTTTTCCTTTTCTATTCAGTATGGGACTCGTCTGGGGCGGTGGTGGCCAGGCCCTGCAGGCGACGGCATGGGCTTCCCCCGGCACGGATGTCTTTCAAGCCTTCACTCAACACATCGGTGCTCAAATCGGAAAAGATAAACAGGAATTTGCGATTGCCGATTCCTGTACTGTCTATTTTTATCAACTTTGGAACAAAAAAGCCCGGCCTGAGGTTGAGCGCATTCATTACTCCCCTTTCTTCAGGACGGGACTTGATCTTGATTGCGTGAGGCTCTTTCCCGAAGGGTTGGATCAGGCCCGGGAAGCCTTTGGGAATTCGCAACAACTTCTCTCCCTCAGCCTGACGTTTTATCAAATGGCCTTAGTGGGGGATGGAGATGATAATCAGGAATATAGTGCACACGAAATCCACGATCTGCTGGAAGCCTTTAGGCTCCCGTTTCAAGAGGGACAACCCTTGGGTGGGTATATGAATGCCCTAACGGGCCTATTCGATAGTATTCGCAGGGATGTTCAATTCAAATACCTGATGGAGGGCATGCAGGTGTTGATGAACAAGGGGTATCGCTTTTCCGAGGCTGATCAACGGGCACTGAATCAGGAGCTTAATTGATAGGCGTGCCGGGTGAAGCCTCTATCGTATTCGTTCCAATGCTTCTCGGGAACGGCTGCGCACCGTCTGGTCCCAGTCTTCTTTCATCTTTTCTTCCAGTTTCGCCTTCGCATCTTGAGCCCGCATGCGGCCCAGGGCCAATGCCGCGCAGGCTCGTACATGGGCATGGTCATCTTCCAACGCACGAATCAACAACGGGATCGAGGCTTGATGTTTCAAGATCCCCAGGTAACTGGCTGACATTCCTCGTATGCGATGTTGTTTGTCACCAAGTGCCGTCTTCAATGTCCAAATAAAGAGTTCCGCCATCGGTTCGGCGACGGTCTCCAATCCTTCTGCTTCAAATTGGTTCACTTCAATCAGAGTAAAGGCCAGATCCCGCCGTTTTTGGGCTGAAGGTTCTTTTTGAAAGCGTTGGAGGAGCCGATCGCGAAGCTGAAGGCGTTCTTTGCGAGCACGCCATTTTTTGGTGCCAACCCATACGCCTATTCCTAAGACAAGAAGGCTAACGAATATGGGGAGGATCTCCTCGGTAATGTAATCCTGGGTGTCAAAAGTCAGATGATTCCAAATCCATATGCCTGCTACGATCAGGCCCAGACCTAACAGGCCGATAAACGGGTTGATGGAACGGGTTGTTTCGGGTTGTGTGGCCATACGAGGTGTGGTTACCAGAGAGTATTTATTTTCCGGCAGGGTATAACAATGAAGCTCACCATACTAGGTTCAGGAACCAATATTCATCCTACCCGCGCTGCGGCCGGGTATGTATTCGAGACGGACCGGCCTATTCTACTGGATTTTGGTCCAAGAACGCTCTCAAATTTATTACAAACCGGCATCGATCGCCATACGATTCAACACCTACTCTTTACCCATTACCATGCGGACCATTTTTCTGATTTTATTCCATTTTTCTTTGATGCCGTATGCCAATCAAAGTTCGCGCAGGTTCGACCGGATCTCATAATTTATGGTCCTCCCGGGACTCAACGACTCTTTCGGACGATTTTCCGGACATTCCCCAGTTTTTCTGATCCGCCCTTTCGAGTAATCCTCAAAGAAGTCAAGGATCGGCCGTTTTTGATTGGCCACACACAAATTACGCCGTTGCCCATGACCCATTCTGAGCAACAGGTCTGTCTCGGTTATCGTCTTGAGTATCAGGGCCGGTCAGCGGCTGTTTCGGGAGATGCGATGGCCTCACCGAACCTGGTTCGCTTATGTCGTGATGCTGATCTGGCGGTCTTGGACTGCTCTTTTTCGTCGCATCAACCAGGTGGATCCCATATGCATGCAGAAGAATGCGGAACAGTCGCAGAAGAAGCCAATATCAAAAAACTTGTTCTTTCACATTTTTATGAAGCAGCCGATCAGTCGAATGTCGTAGCTCAAGCCCGCCGATTTTTTTCAGGACCCATCATCAAAGGCAAAGATCTTCAAGCCTTGCAAGTCGGGAGGGAATCTCGGATGGTCTAGGCCTGCAAATGAATGTATAACTCACCACCTCCAAGTTGGCTAATCGAGCTGACGTCCAAATCAAAAATCAGACCTTGTCCAAGCCCGGCGAGTTGGTCCGCCCCTCCATAACTTGCGTCAGAACGATTTAATGTGCTGACTCGGGTGGAAATGGTTTTGGGTCCTTTTGCCGAAACAAAAGGCCTGTCCTGAGTAACGCCGAAGGAACCTTGGCCGCCGGGCCGAAAGCCGGCCCTTCCAGATACCAGGGGCAAACATTAAAACATGAAGTAGAAGAAAATGGTGAGGCTGATAAGACTCTCGACAACAGATTTGAACCCGTTAGGAACCTAATGTATCAAACGGATATGGCCGGTAGGGACTAAAGAGAGGGATCTTCATCTGAGGCAGATTCCTGCAGGATTTGAAGCAGAGTCTCTACCCGCTTCGTCATGGGATTCTGTTGCTCCCGTTCGTAAATACTTAATAGGTTTCGGAGCATGCGGGCAAGAATCAGTCGTGTCGGACTCTTTTCCAAAAACTCAGGAGAATAGTCCAAACCGGATGCCGTAATAAATTGCTCACAGTCTTGTTCCCGTAAAAATGCCCCACCGTTAAAGCAATCCACAAACTGAGGAATCGGCTCTCCTTCAATCTTCACCAGGAAATGTCCCGGCATTCCGACCCCGGAGAGGGGCAAATTCAAACGGTTTCCCACAAACACATAGATGGCCGAAAGAGAGATGGGAATCCCTTGCCGGGATTCGATAACCCGATGCAGGTAGCTATTGTCGGGGTCGTGGTAATGGATGCGATTGCCAGAAAATCCCTTGTCTTTAAAGAGGAACGCGCTGAGGAGTCTGGCGATTTTTCCAGGCGCAGAACTTTCGGCATGCCATTTCTTGCGAAATTCTTCCGTGAGCTGATCGAGGCATTGCTGATAATGGGGAATATCGACATCCGGATGGGCGATCTTGGCGATGAGGAACGCCCCCTGTTCCCAATCCATCTGTCGGGAACAATGGGTAACGAAGGTGCTGAATTCCTCTTTGAGTTGCTCAAAAAGAATTTCATCTCTGACAAAAGCGACCCGGGATTCCAATGCCGTATCATCCGCGCCGGCCTTTTCCAGAAACGGTAAGGCTGAGGGCCCGATCCGGACGAATTCGTGCTGGATCGTTTTGGCCACCTGTTCGTTGGGGTCGGACAGCAAACGAAGTAGAGCCTGAATTTTTGTCTCCGAAGGTGAGTGCAAGAAAATTCGTCCCGGGAAATACGACAACGCCTCCCCAAAGCAAAAGAGGCGTCCCATCGCGGAGTTTATAATGTGGTAAAAGCCCGTTAGCCGACCGAACGCCTGAACGCGCGGGCACCCCCATAGAGACACAGGGCGTCAAAGATGGCGAGGACTCCAAGGGCGATAGCGACCTGAGGGAGCGCCTCGCTCCAACCGGTAAGAATCAACGGCCGGATGGCATCAATGACCCAGGTCATCGGATTGAAAAATGCCAGTGATTTCATCCAACCCGGCATTGCCGCTAAGGGTACGAGCGCGGAACTGAGAAAGATCATCGGAAGCGAGAGGAAGCCCAACACCGAGAAGAAATCTCCATGACTTTTCACCGAAAACGCCATGGCCATGGAAATGGCGGTGAGCCCGACACCAAACAACATGCCGATCACCAGAATGAGTGCGATCCCTAAAATCCCCGTTTCCGCACTCACCCCGAATAAAAAGGCTACGCCCAGTATAACCAGAATTTGCATGGCGGTGATGGCCATTACAAATAGAAACCGGCTAAGGATCACGGATGATCGTCTGATGGGAGTCGCCATCAGTCGTTCCAGAAAACCGTTTTCTTTGTCAAACAATAAGTCTACGCCACCGGCCAGCCCGTTATTGAGAACGGTCATCACCACAACGCCGGCCGCAAGAAAACTCATGTAATTCGGGGCTTGAACGACCTGTATGTCGGCTGCTCGCTGAAACAGGTTGCCGAAAAAGATGAGCCAAAACAGCATGGGCTGGATTAGCGTAAACAACATACTGAACTTTTCCCGGCTCAATCGCTTGACCCATCGATTGGTCAGGGCAAGTACTTCTTGAATTTGCTCATTCATGGAGAAACCTTTCCAGAACAGTGAAATACTATAGGATAGGATCTTAAGTCGTGGGTTCAGGGGGTTGGTCTTTGAGGGACCGGCCTGTGTGAGCCACAAACACGTCGTCCAGCCTTGGCCGATGATATTCGATTCCTTCGAGGAGACATCCTACTCGATTCGTGGCTTCAAGAATAGCAGGCAATGCCTTCTCGGGAGCATCGACCCGGATATCAAGCCCTTGTGACGTGGGACGAATCGCACGCACGAAGGGCAAGGCTTTTAAGGCGGTTGAGAGGGTTTCGAGCACCTGAGGCTGGGGATCTCCAAGAGTGAGCCAGACGCCATCGCCACCCAAGCTGGCCTTTAAATCCTTTGGAGAGCCAATGGCGCGGATTTCGCCGCGGTCAATGATAGCAATTCGATCACAAAGCTGGTCGGCTTCATCCAGGTAATTGGTGGTCATGACGATGGTCATGCCCTGCTCGCGCAATTGTCGCAGGTATTGCCAGATATTGAGGCGGCTTTGAACGTCAAGCCCGAGTGTGGGTTCGTCCAGAAAAAGTACCTTGGGATTGGGCAATAAGCCGCAGGCAATATCCAATTTGCGTTTCATCCCACCGGAATATCCTTTGGCTACGCGATCGGCATGTTCTTCCAGATCGACCAGCTTCAGGAGCGATGCAATCCTGGTGAGGGCTTCATTCTTTGGGAGATGATAGAGATCCGCAAGCAACAGCAGATGTTCCCGACCGGTAAGAAAGCGGTCGATAGCCCGTTCCTGCGGGACGTAGCCGATCATCCGTCGAATGGTATCGGCTTCTTTGGCGACATCATGTCCGAAAATGGTTGCGGTCCCGGACGTGGGACTGAGAGTCGTAATTAAAATTCGAAGCGTGGTACTTTTCCCTGCCCCGTTGGGTCCAAGAAGGCCGAAAATTTCTCCTTGCATGACGGAGAGGGAAAGATTCTTGACCGCGGTCACGGTGTCGTAGGTTTTCCCCAGCCCTTTAACCTCAATGGCAACGGCATCAGACATGTGTGTTATCCTTGTGCCGTTCGAAGATCGGCAAGTTTAAAGCGGATGAGATCAATCAGGCGGCGAGCTTGCTGGATGAGATGGCCGGATTCAAGTAAAAATTGTTTTTCCACGGGTGACAAATCAAGACCGGCTGAAAGGTTATGAACAAGAATGGAATCCGTGAGTTTGCCAGAAGCGATCACCTGACACAACTCATGAGCCTTTTTCCAGGTCAAATATTCTTGGGTAATTTGCTCCAGATTGATGCGGGTTTCGGTGTCCAGGGAGGGAGCTCCCTTTTGCGCATTCAGAATAATTCGGGCCTGGCGGTAGGGAGTTGAGACCTCCTGCTCTTCAAAGGTACATCGCTGAAGGCCTTGCAACACAATGTTAAACCGACCGTCAGCCAGTTTGTGTGAGCTGATAATTCGCCCCACACATCCGATGGGATAAATCGGGGGATCTGCTTCATACTCGTCTTCCCAACCGTCCTTGAGCAAAGCCATGCCAATGCAATCTCCCTGACCGGAGGCGTTTTGCACCATTTCCCGGTAACGGGGTTCAAAGATGTGCAGCGGCAGATAGGTTTCAGGGAAAAAGACGACGTTGGGCAGTGGAAAAATCGGCACGCTCTCCGGTATCGGAATTTTGCCGAATTCGGTTGATGGAAAATCTGAAGGCATAGGGTACGATAGCGGAGAATTTTCGGGAAAGTCAACGTAAGATCGTCACCCAGAGGAGTTCGGCAAACTGAGAAAATCCTTGTGTGCCAAGGGATTTGTACGCTATGTAAGGTCGTGGTATAAACGGAAACATGAACTGGATGAATGCCTTCGCCCAACCGACGGTTCTGCGGGTTTTGAGGTGAGCGCGAGATCCTTATGTCGAGAGATCTCGCTCCTGTTCATGTTCCCACTCCTTGGGATTTCGGGGGTCTTTGCAGGGACCCCCGGCGTTGGACTTCACGAATTTACTCCTGCCCGTCCCGGATACATCTATGCGTTCCCGCGGGATCATGGCAGTCATGAGCAATTTCAGACAGAGTGGTGGTATTTTACCGGACATCTGTCCACCACGAATGGCCGGCGGTTTGGGTACGAATTGACGTTTTTTCGTCGTGGAATCGACTCACTTGATGCCTGGAGTAATCCTTCCGCATGGGCCATGCGACACCTGTACTTTGCCCATTTCGCGTTAACCGACGAAGCGAATGCGCAATTCCGTTTTGCAGAGAAGCTGAGTCGTGCCGGAATCAACAAGGCCGGAGCTGAAGTGGATCGGCTGCATGTGTGGATCGATCGGTGGTTGCTGAAGGCTGTGGCCCCCGATCATGGACAGTTTCATCTTCAGGCGCAGACTGAAGATTTTTCCATTGATTTGACGCTCGAATCGAGTAAACCTCCCGTTATTCATGGCACAGACGGGGTGAGCCGGAAAGGCCGGAAGGCAGAGGCCACCTCCCATTATTATTCAATAACCCGACTTCAGACCACTGGATCGGTGGTGGTGCAGGGGGTGCCGCTGGCGGTCAACGGCGTAAGTTGGATGGATCATGAGTTTGGGTCTGCAGACCTCTCGGACGGTCTCGTTGGATGGGATTGGTTCAGTCTGCAACTTGAAAATGAATATGACATCATGGCCTATGGGCTTCGTCGTGCGGATGGAACCTTTGATCCGGCATCCAGTGGAACATTGGTGAGGCCAGATGGATCCTCGACATCCATTTCTTTTGAAGCCCTTCATGTCAGCGTTCAAGAATATTGGATCAGTCCGGCCGGTGGTGCGCGTTATCCTAGTCAATGGACGTTATCTATTCCGTCTGAAAAGGTGGAGTTGCATATCTCTCCCAGAATGGCCAATCAAGAGCTTGTCACCAGCCGAAGTACCGCTGTGACATACTGGGAAGGAGCCGTGGATGTCACCGGGCTTTGGAAGGGACAGAATATTCATGGTCAGGGCTATGTCGAACTGACCGGATATGCCGAACCGTACCGCCCGTCACGATAATGTGTGACTTCTTGACATTTGGCAATGAAAATCCCTTTTAAAATGTCCCGAATTCTTGTGACCTGCATTGTGTCCCTGGCGCTCGGATTGACAGCCTGCGGTCAACGAAGCGATACCATCGTGTCCATTGCCTTACATCCCACCAAACCCAACATTATATATGTGGCCACGGATGAGGCCGTATACAAGTCTTCGGATACGGGGGCCACATGGACCAGATTTGCGGGCGAATTAGCCCGGACCCGAGTGATTAGTCTTGCCCTTGACCCCCAATTGTCTGCCACCGTGTTTGCGGGAACCATGGGCGATGGGACCTATAAAAGTCCGGATGGGGGAAGAACGTGGCATCCCTACAATTCCGGGATTCAGAAAGGCACGATCTCGGCTATTGTCAATCAGATTGTGTTTAATCCTTTGGGGACGGAGATGGTGTATGCGGCAACAACTGTTGGGGTTTTTCGAAGTCTGGATGGCGGTCGACATTGGACTGAACGGATGCAAGGCATGACTGAGGTGAGTTTTGTGGTGACCCTGGCAATCGATCCTCAGCGTCCAAACGTTTTATATGCGGGAACGACGGGAGGTGTCTATCGCACACTCAATGCCACGGAGAGTTGGGAAAAAGCCTCGGCGGGCATGGTGGCCTCAGATGCCAAAATGGCTTCCATGGCGCTGGGAGTCAATGGAATCGTGGTTGATCCAACGAATAGTGACGTGGTGTATGCAGGGACCACGGATGGATTATATAAATCAACGGATCAGGCCGAACATTGGACAAAGGTCGGAGGGAGCATTCAACACGCCTATATTAGTGCCATTCAACTGGATCCCACTAACCCGTCAATTTTATATATGGCAACAAGTGATCGGGTTCAAAAAAGTGAGGACGGCGGAAAAACCTGGCAACCGAAAATACAGGGATTGGAGGCTGCCAGCATTCGCAGTCTTCAGATGAGCCCCCTGGATTCCCGAACTCTGTATGTCGGCACGAATGGGGGAGGGCTATATCGAAGCTTGGATGCCGGAGAGTCCTGGAGCCGGTTACCTCTTACTCCGGCAACTGGTGAATAGGAGGCAAGGCGCTTTCCGTACAAAATCGGTTTCAGTGGTGTATACAGGAGCGAGGCTCATTGCCCTTTCCAGGAATCAGGAAGCAGGAACGAGAGGTCCATCATGAGTTTGCCTCCATACGTCGGGCCGAAGTCTTGGCCGCTTAATTGATCGTTCCATGTTTCGAACGTAAAGGGGTGGGCACGGATCGCAATAGTCCAAAAGCTCTCCTCCAATGCGTTTCCCTGGTTTCCATTAAACATTCCGGAATCAATGGTGGCCCCGATTTCGATCTCAAACAAGGGCCGAAATGTTTTCTCATCATACCAGCCATAGCTGAGGGAGCCTTGGGCGGCAAATGAATGATTGGCTAAATCATGGAACGCGGCGCCATTGAAAAGTCGCCCGGCTCTTTACCATTCCGGACAATCGCAGAGGTCTGAACAGATCTGCGACCTAGCCATCATGTGTTCCGTTCAGGTATTCCATGGTTTTCACCGGTGACCAGCGGCGAAAACCCCCACGGGCAAAGAGTTCCTGATAGAGACTTCCCGTCTGTCCACCGCCGTCAAGAAACAGTATCCAGCGTTGTCCCGGCAGTTCTCCCCATCGGGTGATTGAACCGGATATGGTAAAATCAGTCTCTTTGCGTTTCGCTCCAACCGGAACCTGAGGGATATCAAACAGGCGGTCATGGACGAAATCGTTTTGGAGGTATTCTGAAGGCTGGTTTCTCGTAGGGCCAATTCCGAAGGTCAGGTTGGTGCTCCATCCTTCGAGGGAATTTGACCAGTGGCGAGTCCAACTGGTGGTAATCAAATTTAAGCCGATGGTTTCCCGAATGCCATTAAACCGCTTCCCTTCCCCATTAAATTCCGTAAATCGAAATATAGAGAGTCCGGTGGAAAGCACCGGTTCTTGATCTGGAAAGTCGAGCGCACCCCAGTGAATACCTGGCGCGGAACTTTCCGCCCTTGCCGGTTGTGGAAAAATCCACAAACCCAAGCAGGCGATCAAGATGATGGAAACACCCAGAGATGAATGGATTCGGCAAGCCATAGCCAGAGATGGGAAGTTTCATAAGGCCGCGGTTGTTAATTGATTTCTAGAACAACGGCCATGCCTTAGAATATTTGCTGTATTGTAGGGGATGACTCTACAGCCTGCTTACTCTTGAGTGGCCTAGTCCGACCTTTAGGGCGATCAACCGGGAGGGGGGAAATCAGAAATCGAGAGCCTCGTTTACTTTTTCGACAAGTTCACGGAAATTACAGGGTTTGTCGATAATCGCATAGGCACCAAGTCCCATGGCTTTGTGCTTGTGTATTTCGTCAATAACTCCACTGAGAAGAATGACCCGAGGGGTTCTGCCATTCAAGGTGCCGTTGACTCGTTCCAACAACGTCAGTCCGCTCATAATAGGCATGTGATAATCAGCCAGCACGAGATCGACTTCGTTTTCTTCCAACCATGCCAGTGCTTCGGCGCCATTTTCAGACTCGGCGCACTCAATTCCGGAGGATTCTAAGGCCCCCCGTACAGTTCGGCGGACGGCAGGCTCATCATCCACAATCAGCACAAGTTTTCTGAGCGAGGGAGAACGTTTGTTCACCGCATTGTGTTCCTCGGAAACACCATAAGAACATTCAACTTTTTCTTGAATCGAGTTGTCTGTTCTTTTAGCGCAAGTGTCCCCTATTGTTGCATACGTAATGTGACTTGGGGAATACCCTCACCGTATATCTTGTGTTATTTTTTATTAACGACACAATGATTAAAAAATTTGACAAATTCATGATGGTATGGTTGATCGATGTGTTTAACAATTTACGCATAGCTTACCAACAGGGTTGGGCACAGCGTTGGTAGGCGGAAAAAGTTTAATTGACGCACTGAAAAAGCCGTTGATATTTCGAAGATTTTGGGAGATTCAGAAGGTAGATTGTGCCGGATAGCAGGATTTTCTGGGACTTGCCACCTGGTTTATCAAAATTTTTCAACCGCTACCCCTGGATACCGGCCTTGGATGGAGACAGGACTGGTCAGTTCGATAGAAAGTCAAAGGCCTACGCCTGGGCTTTTTGTAGATGGGATTCTGACAATTGCGATTTGACGGATTCGTATATAGCACTTCCTGGAAGAAGTTCTATCCCTGGCATTCCGGACGCAATCGCATGCTGCACAGCTAAACGGGCCACTCTCATGCGTGGGATAGTCTGGGATGGGAGTGCTTCTTGAAGAGCGATGAAAGTACCGGGAGGAATCTTAACAGAAAAGAGGTCGCCGTCGGGCGAGGAGAAGATAAAGCATTCAATATTGGAAGACCCGATACGATAGGTCAATTTGAATGTGATGTTGTGGGGCTGGAGGGAATCATCATCAGAGGGAAATTGCTGAAAGGTGCTTTCGACAATATCCTTGGATACGCCCGAGGGAATTCCCGGAATCCACTCTGGAATGGTTGAAAGGCCACGGTGGCAATAGCCCGTAGGGGTTTTCGCTACTCGCCAGGTGATGCCTTCGATAAAAAATGACAGAATTCGTAAAGCCATGAAAATTTTTAAAAATAAATTCGAGTGTTAATCGTTTATGCAGGTCTATCGGCCGAATCACTTATTTCATTAGCATACTAGGGAAGCTGGGATTCACGCAATTTCAGTCACTAAAGAGTACTGAAGGAAAGAGTAAGATACAGTGTGTGTGTGAAGGATAAGTTCAAAGGTTAAATACCCATTCTCTTTTTTCGGTCATGCATTTTTTCCGGGAAGAAAATATTCCAAAAGCAGTTTTCTCTATTTTATCAGAAAAGAGAGAAATTAAGGGGTGTCTCACCGTGAAGACTCAGTTTGTGGTATTTTAATTTTTCAATACGGCTGTCATATGCTAATTTTTCATTTGAAATAGCACAGTACACGCAAAATCCTCCCATTTTATTGTGAATGTTGGCCAGAAAACTCGGGCCACGTGATTGTTGAGTTGGATTTCTGAATAACTTCTTGTCGGGCTTACAAACGCGGATCTTTATAATAGAAATGGTAATGAAGGGAACATCACTATGTCGGATCTAGGTTGTCGGCACATGAGGAACCTGATCGTTCTGCTTGGAGTATTTGCCATTTCGTTGGGATGTGCTGGTGGTCCCAACGGGAATGAAGCCTATAAAAAGGAAGGGTTTCAGGTTACTCAACCAAGCCCGGGAACGAAGGTGGTGGTGCGCGGGAATCATCTGGCGGCGGTCAACCAGGCTTTGGGTTGGTTGAATGACCATCAATTACTGGTGGTCAATCGACAGGTTGTTCAAAATGAGGGAGTTCCTGAATTTGCTTCTCGAAATGGGACGGAAGGGCAAGCTCAGGCTTTAGGGGGAGCTCGTAAGGTTGGGGCGACATTGGTGGTATTTGTCCATGTAGACGAAACTTCTTTGAATTCCACAAAAGAACCCGTCAGTGATGGATCTCTACCCATGAATAATGTCGTCGTGGATGTTCGTGGAATGAATACCGGTGCAGGTGAGGTGGTCTTTGAAGGCAAGGCCTGGAGTTCTGCTCCGGTGGTGGTGTCTGAAGGAGTGATACAAGATCTAACCATTCTGGCCCTTGAACAGGCTTGGCAGAAACCAGGGGCCTCCCCCTCCACGCAACAGGAGGTGAAGGCAGAGAGTCCGAGCGATCCTCCTACTTCTCAGATGGCGCCGGTAGCGGTTGATTCCGCCAGTTCCCCTACCACCACTCAGTCGGCGACGGTCCTACTGGATTCGCCTAACCCGGGTGCTGCTACCCAGTCAGAGCCGGGTTCGTCAACCGAGAGGGCACCAGAACAGGTCACCCTCTTGACTGAACCGGTTGCTGAGGAGGTCACGTCCGCGTCTGATGTGGCGGCGCCGGTAGCGGTTGATTCCTCCAGCTCATCTACCACCACTCAGTCGGCGCCGGTCCTACTGGATTCGCCTAACCCTGGTGCTGCTACCCAGTCAGAGCCGGGGCTGCCAACCGAAATGGCACCAGAGCAGGTGACCCACGTAACCGAACCGGTTGCTGAGGAGGGCACGCCCGCGTTGGATGTGGCGGCGCCGGTGGTTGCGGAAAATTCAGGGAATTCAGACGATTCGTCCTTAGGACTTCAAGTCGCGAGTGGAGCCTTATCGATTTTGTATACGCCCTTCAAAGTGGTCTACGCCGGCGTGGGCGGGTTATTTGGAGGTTTTGTCTATCTGTTGACCGGAGGAAATGAACCGGCGGCTCAGTCCGTTTGGGATGCCAGTCTCAAAGGCACCTACTATCTTACGCCGGACCATTTACAAGGTAACGAACCTGTTCGTTTTAAGGGAGAGGCGACGCGTTAATCTTTCCAATCCCAAAACAGCACTTCAACCGGATGGCATGCTACGGCGAGCGCCCCGATGTGGGACTGGCCGGGATTGATGCGAAAGAGTGAACAGTCGTTCCCCCAATCGGGTTCATGTGTTGACAGCACAGTAGCCTTCAATCCGTCCTGGTCGAGTGCGATCTCACAGTGAGCCATTCCACCCGATAATCCAATCCCCTGCATTTTGAGATACGCTTCCTTGCAGGTCCAGTAGGTCAAAAACTCTTGCGTCCGCTTGTCAGGTGAAAGGGTAGCAAGGTGCTCCGCCTCTCGTGGAGAAAAATACCTGGTGGCGATATCCTGATCGCTGACATTCCGGTCGATCTGTTCCACATCAATCCCCACTGCGTGTTCAATTGCGATGGCCAACAAGGCCATTCCACTCGTATGAGAGACATTGAATTGTAAGGACGGATGGAATGGATCGGTCAGAGAGGGTTTTCCTTGCAAGTTGTTCTTAAGTCTGAGAGTACCAGGAGGAATTCCCACATAGTGACCGATCAAATTTCGAAGAATGCCTCGGGTTGAAATAAATTGGTATTGGTGGTGAGGAAGCCGATACCGTTCTGCCCGTGCTCGTTCATCTTCCGAAAGGTCGGTGTGGTAGAGAGCAGCCTGGCGGGGTGACACATCCAGATGAACCCGCCACACATGGACCACGCCTGGTGAAAGGCTCCGGTAAATGTCAGGAGACGGATTAGCCCAGTGGGTGGAAGTCAACATGAATCTCGGATGGATTGTATCGGATGGATGGCTTGGCCGAAACCCTTTGAGCCTCCTATAAAGAGTCCAGATCGGTGAGTGCCACGTTCCTATTTTTCGTCAACTTTCCTATACTGCTGACTTCTGGAAGAAAATGAGTGCGGGAACAAGGTATCCTGGAAGAGTTCTCGATAGATCAAGCCATTCCCGCACCTGAAAGGCTTGTCCAGGTGACAGTTCAGAGCATATGTTCCTAGCAAAATCCACGCGTGGCATAATGCCATGGCATTGGTGCTTCGGTTTGGTGGTGTTGATCATTCTTGTCTCATGTTCTGAGAAAGGTCTGCCCGATATGACCCCCGAGCAACTGTTAGCCTCAATCGAAACGCACACGGCGCCGGTAATCGTGGATGTCCGCTCGCAAAGTGAATACGATGCCGGGCATGTGCCGGGTGCTGTGCATCTGCCTTTTTATGCCATGTGGAGCCGTCATAAGGAGACCAACGCCACACCGAAGGACCCGATTGTCGTCTATTGCGAGCATGGCCCGAGAGCGTGGATCGGCAAATTCGCTCTCTGGACGGTGGGGTATAAAAATATTGTGTACCTGGACGGTCACATGTCAGGCTGGAAACAGCGAGGCCTGCCCATGAAAAGCCAGGCCGAATAGCCGGATGAGTCCACCGCACCTCCCCTCACCTAACCATTTACGCCACACGCAACTTGGACAGACGGTTGGTCACGCCGACTTTGACCGCCCGGTGAATGACCTCGGGGAAATCCGCCGGTAGGACGCGTTCGATGGCTTCCAAGGCCTGCCCGGCTGTATCAGCCATTTTCTCAAGAGTCTCAAGTGCGAATCTTTTCGGCAGCCCCGCCCCTTCCACTGTCTGGATAAAATGCCGCCCGAGAATGTCGCCGATTCGGTAGTGCCGCTTGGTCCCGACCGACATGGCGAGCTTCATCTGCTTGCTTTCAATTTGACGCACTTCGAAGCTCGGCTGAGCGGTGAGGACGTCATACAGGGGCGTCAGGTGGTAACTGCCACCCGGACTGAGAAAAATGCTGAAATTTTTGGCGTGCCCGTCCGTCGCGCCAATGAGCCAGAAGAAGATTTGAGCCTTTAACACGGTTTCCTGGTCTTCAAGGGGGTGATCACTGCCCTTGAGCAGATCAAGCACTTCGATCATTCCCGGTCCGCCTTCACGTTGATATTTCCGGGTGGGCGGCACCGAGAGCGCCTGGCAACAATCCTCCTGCGGGAGCCGCAACAGTCGCTTGTCTTTTGTCCAAAGCCGGTCGAAGCGTTCGATTACAAGCGATTTCGTCTCTCCGAACGTGTAGATGTCCGCCCGGTTAACCGGCAGGCCAAACGCGGCCGCCAGTTTCAGGCAATAGAATTCATTCTCGACGCTATTTGAGAGGTCGAGTCCGTTCGGCAATCGGCCGATCTGTTTTTTAAAAATATGGGAGGTGGGTGTGGTGCCACGGGGTTTGAGCCATTTGCCCTTATGCCGAAGCAATGCGGTTTTTTCCTGCGCTCCGGCCAGTGATATCCGAAACGCATCATCACCGCTCAGACCCAAAGGGGTTTGCGCCAACCCGTTGAGGAGCATTTCAATGGCATTCTCATTGACGGGCTCCCCGGTGATCGTGGCGGAATCGTCGATCCCCTCCACGTTATCGTCCGCCCCGACAAATTGTAATGCCCCCACACACTCGCGGCCAATGGCAGCAAGCAGACTATAGGCATCGGTTCCGGCCGCTCCGACTCTTTCCGCAACCCGACGGCGCAATGCATCCGAATCCGGTAATAGATTCTCGAATACGGCGGCGACCGGCTCTCCTCTGTAGGCATCTTCACGCAAAGGGAGCGAGAGCGAGATCGGTAGGGCGTGCGGCCATCCTAACCAGTCGGGGTGGTATTGAAAGGCAATGGCTCCGCTTGTGGCCTTGTGGAGTTGACCGACCGGGCGATTGTTCAGCAGCACGTGCAATGCCGCATGCCGGCGGCTGCGGGCCATCAGAAAATATCCTCGATATCAGCGGCGGTCCCCTTCGATCGCGGCGCGATTCGGAGCTCCAGATCGAGGACGCTGAGCACCGTCAGAATCGTCTCCAGCGTCGCGGCCGGATTACCCGTCTCGATGAGGGATATCGTCGCCTGGCGCAATCCGGTCTTTTCCCCGAGCTGCGTCTGGCTCAAGCCGCGTTGCTTACGGGCCCGCCGGATCAGATTGCCGATCTGTTTCGGATTGCGTGCAAGGTCGGACATGTTTTTCCTCCACCCTAATTATGCGCCAAAACGAATAAAATTACAATATTCTAATTAACGTATAAGTATGGTTTATACGTTAAAAAGAATAAATAGGCTGTTTCCCTAATTGGCATTTGTGGAGGCCGTTTGTAGGCAATCGGATCAGAAAATTCGCTCTTTTGAACGGTGGGTTGTAAAAATGTCGCCTACCTAGACAACACCCTGTCCGAATGGAAGCAACGGAGGGAACAATATAACAATAAAAGTTGATTCTAAGAAATCATCCGAGTAAACGCCAAATGATTCAAATGATTTTTATGTCCTATAAAAATATTAAAAAAGGAAACCATTTTAAAAAAATGCTTCAAAGGCCAGTGACAATTTTTTATTAATGAATGATTTTATTTCAATTGTTCACGCAAAAACCTTATAAACC